>NZ_JBIMSN010000048.1:0-10483 GCF_043944905.1 Antrihabitans spumae | reverse complement strand
AGTGGCCGAGCACTTCGTTCCGGTTTGCCAGATGTGGGCGGTCCTCGCCGAGAGTCCATTTGATGTTGCCTGCCGTGAACAGACGATGCGGCTGGTGCAATCGCACATAGGGGTACGTGTCGAGCCACATGCCCCCGGAACGTTTCCTGCGGTCGATCAAGACGACAGTCTGATCGCGGGACAGGTAGCGACTGGCGACGAACAACGCATTGATTCCCGCAAGGCCCGCACCGACAATGGCGACGTCGCAGCGCACTACATCGACGGACATTTCGACCTCCGGACTTGTGGCTTCACACTGACGCGGCAAGGACGTCGACCGCGATCATCGAGCCGAGCGAGACGGCGATGACGACGGCTGCGGCCAGGAATTCGCGTCGCACCCTTGGCATCTCGTCTGGTGGTGCGAATATCCGTTTCGGCCACACCCACCATGACTGGTAGACGAATGTGGCGCACGCGAGGAGAAACAGCACGAGCTTCGCGCACATCAGAACGATCCACTCGGCACTGGGCCCAGGGGTGATCAATACCCTGGTCACAGCGAGTCCTGTGCCGGTGACGGCGATTACGGCGATCGTCTGCAGGGCCATCTTCCGTGCACCGTGGGCTATCTGCTGGAAGATGTCCTCGACGGCGTCCGGATCGGCCGACCGGAGCTGGAAACGCTGCACAAAGATGATGGAATACATCATTATGCCGAACCAGGCAGACAACATCACGGCCTGCGACACCGCGAAAATTCGCATCAAAGTCGTTGACGTCATTGCAAGAAACCTTATCTCCTACCATGCCAGCCATGGTCGGAAATGTTTTTGCCCAGACTGGGGTTCCACGAGCCGTGTATCCCACCGAACACGGGGAACGCGATCCGTCTTGGCGCCGCGAGGGGTTGCGAACTGCACCTGGTCGGATCTTTTCTGCCCTACTCCGATCAGTAGGGATCGGTGATCTCGCGCAGCATTGTGAGTGCTTCTCGCAGCTGTTTCATTCGGCGAACGCCGATGTGTGCGGTCCAGTCAGCGTCGATTCGAGCCTCTTCTGCGCGTGCGATCGGCAGGAGGTCTTTGCCGAATTCGGTTATCTGGACAAGCCGTGCTCGTCCATCGGTGGGGTCGGGGACCCGCTCGGCGTAACCGGCTTTCTCGAGCTGATCGACGAGAAATGTCGCAGTCTGTTTGGCGACCTGTGCCTGCTCGGCTAGCTCGTTCAGTCGTGTTCCATTCGGGCCTATTCGTGCGCCTAGACGGGCCTGGGCCATGGTGATCTCGGTGAATCCGGCGCGGTGCAGCGCCTCCAGGATTCTGTTCTCCGCCGCACGGTGCGCGATGAACATCAGGACACCGATATGAAGCTCCTCGGTCACATACACCCCTTGTGATAGTCCCATACTCGAACTAAACTAGTACCAGCATGGTACTACTTCCGTGACTCGGGCTGGTGCACGATGACGAACGACGAATCTATTGCTGTGGACTTCCACTTCGATCCCGTCTGCCCTTACGCCTGGATTGCGTCGAGGTGGCTGCTCGAAGTCGACGCGCAACGGACCATCCAGTTGCACTTCCATGTGATGAGTCTGAAGTTCTTGAACCAGGACCGCGTCGTCGACCCCTGGTATTCAGCCAACGTCGAGCGAACAGCCGGGCCATCACGGGTTGCGAGCGCCGTCGCGGTCCATTTCGGCGAGAAGGTACTAGGCGATTTCTATACTGCGTTCGGGGATGCGATATTCGACTACTGGCGATATCCTGATCCAGCAGAACTCGAGGCAGCAGTCGAATCCGCCCTACGCCATACAGGTCTGCCGAAATCGCTTGCAAGCGCCGCGAACTCGTCGGAGTACGACGGCTTTCTACGCCGAAGCCACGACGCGGCGGTTGCTTCTGTCGGCCGTGAGGTCGGGACCCCGGTGATCAGCATCGAGGGCGCAGCGTTCTTTGGGCCGGTGCTCAATTCGATCCCTCGCGGAGTCGACGCACTACGCGTATTCGACGGCGCGCGGCTATTGGCCGGCTTTCCGAATTTTTTCGAACTCAAACGAACGCGGGTCAGTCCCCCGGTATTCGAATGAACGAGTTGGAGAAGCCAATGATCGAGAACGACGTATGGGCTGCGATAGACGTGACGCGGACCCGCACAGCCGACCTGCTGGAACAGCTGGCCGAGGACGAATGGCGTCGAGCGTCGTTGTGCGAGGGCTGGACCGTACGCGACGTGGCCGCACACCTGACGCTGCAAGAGCTGACATTGGGGGCTGCGATCGCGACCGCCTTCCGGCACCCCGGAGGCGTGAATCGCATCATCCGAGAATCGTCGCGACGCCGAGCCGCATTGCCGACGGAGGTGTTGATCGCGCAGATCCGGGCGACCGTCGGGCATCGGCGACACAACGTCGGAGTGACGTTTCAGGAGACCCTGATCGACAACCTCGTCCACGGACAGGACATCGCGATTCCGCTCGGCCGCCAGCTCGAGATGCCAACTGCTGCAGCGGCTGTCGCCGCTTCGCGCGTGTGGGCGTGCCGCGGCACAGGTAAGGCGAAGGTATTCGACAGCCTGCCGCTCGGCGGGTATCGCTTCACCGCCACCGACACGGAGTGGAGTGCCGGCGACGGGCCAGAGCTCACCGGCCCCATCAGCGCACTCTTGCTAGTGCTCACCGGTCGGCCTGCTGGGCTTGGGCAACTGACGGGAGCGGGGGTGGAGGCGCTGACTGCGACCGTGCCGGCGCGCCACGACCGAACGCCACTTGGCCGACGGGGCGCGGATCGCCGGAAATAGCGTCAATCCCCGTTGCTCGACCGACCCCGTGCACGGGCCCGCAGAATGTCTGCGTGGACCTTTCTCGGGTGGCCTGGTGGCCGCTGGCTCTGCTGAGCAGCAGTCTCGCCGCCTTCGTGCTGATCTTCAGCGGCCGGTACGGACCGCACCGCGACGAGCTGTACTTCGTCACCGCTGGGCAGCACCTGGCTTGGGGCTACGTGGATCAGCCGGCCTTCACTCCGCTGGTCGCCCGGTTGGTCAGCACGCTGTTCGGCGACGCACTGGTCGCCTGGCGGCTTCCGTCCGCCCTGGCCGCCGGCGCGGTGGTGCTGCTCACCGGACTGATCGCCCGCCGACTCGGCGGTGACCGGTCCGCTCAGTTGTTGGCGGGATCCGCGATGGCAGTCTCGGCATTCCTGCTGATCGTCGGTCACATGCTGAGCACAGCCACCTTCGACCTGCTGTTCTGGACCCTGATCAGCTTCCTGGTGGTGCGTCAGCTCCAGGGTGCCGACCCGCGTGGTTGGCTGCTCGTCGGGCTGGTGACCGGCATCGCCTTGCACAACAAATCGCTTATCGCCGCGCTGATCGCGGCCCTGCTGCTCGGACTGCTGGCGGTCGGGCCACGGTCGGTCCTGCGGTCCGGCTGGTTGTGGGCGGGCGCAGGCATCGCGGCGCTGGTCTGGCTACCGAACCTCGCCTGGCAAGCCAGCAACGGCTGGCCTCAGCTCAGCCTGGCCCGAGCGATCGCAGACGGTAGCTCAGGCTCGTCCCAGCCGTGGTGGCTTTTTCTCCCGATGCAGCTGGTACTGATCAGCCCGGTGTTGGTGGCGATGTGGGTACCGGGGCTGGTCCGGATGTGGCGCGCGGTCGAGCTGCGTCCGGTTCGCTGCTTCGCCGTGGCCTACGTCGTGCTAGCAGTGGTATTTCTGGTCACCGGGGGCAAGCCCTACTACTTGGCCGGCCTGTTTCCGGTGCTGCTGGCGGCCGGCGCCCCGCTCGTCGTCGACTGGCTCCGGCGCCGGTCCGATGCCCGGGCCTGGGTGTCCGGTGGGTTGGGTCTGTCACTGCTGTTCAACGCGGTGTTGATGCTGCCGGTGCTGCCCGTTCGGGTGCTGGCCGACACCCCGGTCGTCGACATCAACTACGACGCCGGGGAGACCGTGGGCTGGCCCGCCTTCGCCGATACCGTGGCCGGCGTATTCGCGGGTGTGTCACGGGCCGAACAGATCCGGACGGTGGTGGTCACCGAGAACTACGGCCAGGCCGGAGCCATCGACCGGTACGGCCCGGAGCGGGGACTGTCCAAGGCCTACAGCGGCCACAACGCCTACTTCGACTGGGGTCCGCCGCCCGACACCGCGGGGCCGGTCGTGGTGATCGGGTTCGACGAGGACTTCCTGCGGACGGTGTTCGCTGACGTCAGCCCGGCCGCGACGATCGACAACGGCGTCGGGGTAAACAACGACGAGCAAGGCACGCCGGTCTGGATTGCCCGGGACCCGCGCGGTCCCTGGGCCGCGATCTGGCCGAGCTTCCGTCGCCTCGGTTGAAGACAGTGCCGCCGGTGCGGTGTCTACGTCACGGCAAGGGCGCCTGATCAGCCGACCTCTCGCCTCGCGGTGCGCGGGGCGGGTTCGATGGGCCGGGATTGCCATGCCGCCCAGTCGGCGCTCGCGGCGGCGGCGGCGTCGAGCAGTAGCGGTAGATATTCCTGGGTAAGGGTTTCGACGGAAGTCTCGGCTGCGTAGACGGTGACGTTCATAGCCGCACGGACCACGCCTCGGCCGTCACGGACGGGAACCGCGATGGACCGGATCCCCGGTGCGAGGTCTTGATCCGCCAATGCCCATCCGCGCGTACGTATTTCGGCGAGGATGTCGTCGACCTGGCTCGGCGCGAAGGTGGCGACGGGTAGGCCGGAACGGCTGGGTTCGGCCAATACTTCGAGTACCTTTTCCGCGTTTAATGCCGCGAGTAGCACCTTGCCCTGAGATGTGACGAGGGCGGGGAACCTGGTCCCGATGTCGACCCGAAGGGCGATCAGTTTCGGTACGGCGACGCGCGCGACGTAGACGATATCGGAGCCGTCGAGCTGGGCCATCGAGGACGATTCGCCGGTGTGGGCGACGAGCTGTTCCATGTGTGGGCGGGCCATGTCCCAGAGGTTCAGTGCGCCGACGTAGGCCATGCCGAGTTCGAGAACTCGCGGCGTGAGCGCGTAACCGGCGTGGCTGGCGCGGACGTAGCCGAGCTCTTCGAGCGTCAGCAGAATCCGGCGCGCGGTCGGACGCGCCAGATCGGTCTCCCTGGCGACGTCGCTGAGCGACATCGATGGGCGATCGACAGAAAAGCTGCGCAAGACGTGCAAGCCTCGCGCTAACGCCTCGATGAAGTCGGGCCCCTGCCCTCGCTCGGCCACGAGTACTCCTTTGTGTGCGGGTGCGCGCTGCCGGCTTGCCGACACCACCTGACTCGATGATCTCTCATCACTCGCTCGTGCCAAGAAATGCGGCACCACCAGTTTCTCCACTATGACGCTTGACACTTTTGGGAGATCGATGCATTCTTAGACTACCACAACGGACAAACGTCCGCTAGACGGACAATAACTTCTCGAACAGCACTTTTACGGTTCGATCTTCGTTCCGGCACAGTCCGACCCGATCGAGAGAAGAGTGGCAGTCAGAGCGCCACGAGCCTCGACGCCGGGTCCATACAGCTATCACCCCCGTGGCATTCGGCCCGGATGGTGAAGGTCCTCGAAAGGAACCACTCAGCGATGAAAACCTACGACGTTGTCGTCATCGGTTTCGGGCCTGTGGGCCAGATGGTGTGCGCTCAACTCGGCCAAGCCGGCCACTCGGTCGCCGCCTTCGAATCCCACGCGACGCTCTACGGCCTCTCTCGTGCCGGACACATGGATGACGAGATAGTGCGCACGCTGCAGAAGATCGGCGTCGACGAGGAGTTCAAGACCGACGCGGTGCCGTGGGACATGTACGACATGCGCACCAAAGCCAGCGCTGGGGGCGGGGGGTGGCGCGTGCTGCCGCCCGCGCGGGCGCGGTCTACCTGGACTCGACAGGCGAACCGCCCTTCATCCGTTGGGCTTTCGACGAACTCGGCCCACTCGCCACCTCATCCGGCGCCACTTTGGTCCCCGCGTTCGGCTACGACTTCGTCCCGGGCAACCTCGCCGGTGCGCTCGCCGTCACCCGCGCTTCCGGTACAGCCCGCCGCGTCGAAATCGGATATTTCCTGCTCCCCGGAACCCACGACTTCGACCGACGCGCCACGCTGCGAGACACCATCGAACTGACCACCGGCGCGACCCGCGCCTCCCTGGTCGGGGCGATCGCCGAACCGGCATTTGCCTACCGGCCGAACGAATCCGGGTCGAGTCTGGTGACCGAAATGAGCGGACAACGGCTGCACCGCTTCCGGTTTCGTGACGTCACCCGCGCGGGCATCACAATCGGCGGTTCCGAACACTTCGGACTTCCGGAACTGTTCCCCGAGTTGGAATCGGTAGATGTATGCATGGGCTGGTTCAACGGCTGGTCACTGCCGGTCCAGATCCTGTCGACCGCCTTGTCGCCGGTCATCGATACCGCCCTCACGCGCCGGTTGCTCGACTCCATCGCGCAACATCTGCCCGGCGCCGACCGAACCCCGACCCGGTCGGGAACCTCGTTGGTGACCGCGATTGCTCGCGACGACGCCGGCCGCATCGTCGAGCAGGTAACGCTCGCCGGACCCGACCCGTACACCATGACCGGACGACTGCTCGGCTACGGCGCCGCACACGCAACAGACCACCCGCTGACACCGGGCGTACATGGCCCCGTCGCAGCGTTCGGACTCAGCGAATTACATTCTGCCGCAATTGATCTAGGCATCTTCGAAGTCACCGATACCGTCGGAGCACCGGCAGCCGGATCGGCCTTTTGCGAGTAGTGGACAACCGCAGAGCGCCTGAGCGGATACACAACCAACACCATCGCACTGGCGCAAACTGTCCACCTGTCCTATGATTCGACCATGCGGTCTAATAATGATTCACACGGTCTAACGTTTATCGAGGCGGCGCGACGCGCGCAGATCGTCGACGCTGCCGTCGCATTGATCGCCGAACTCGGCTACCCGCAGGTTTCCATTGCCAAGATCGCCGAGCGGATCAACGTGGCGAAAAGCGTTGTGCTGTACCACTTCAAGACGAAGGATGCGCTGATCGCCGCCATCGTCGAAGACGTCATGACGACAGCAGCGGTGACGATGGCGCCACTACTGACGGCCGAGTCGACCGCGGCAGGCAAACTGTCGGCCTACATTAGAGCCAATGTCGCTGTCCTGCATGAACATCGGCTTCGCAGCGTGGCGATGTTCGAGATCGTCGGTGCCTACCGCAGCGCGGACGGTCGCCGCTTCGACCAGGTCGCCGCCGAGTCGGTTCAGGCAGAGCCGCCGGAGGGCGAGCTGGCGTTGCTGGATCCGCTCGCAATCTTCGACGCAGGGGTCCGTTCGGGCGAATTCCGCCCACTGCCTTCGGTATTCATGCGGAACGCGCTCCGCGCTGCCCTCGACGGTGCGGTATCCGAACTTGCGAGCAACCTCGACTACGACGTCCTCGGCTACGGCGAGGAATTGGTCACCATCTTCGACCTTGCAACCAGGAGGACTACATGAGCACGATCGTGATCGTCGCCTACGGAACGCGCGGCGACGTTGCCCCGCTGACGGGACTCGGCGTCGGCCTACAGAAGTCGGGCCATCGAGTTGCAGTTGCCACCACCGAGGCGCAGGCCCCGCTGGTCACTGCTGCTGGACTCGAATCCCGTTGGCTGCCTACCGATCCGGAGGAAGCGACGCGGACCTCGGACTTCGCACAGGGCCTGATCGACGGTGACAGGATGAAACCGTCGAAGGCGGCGATGCGGGAGATGGTCGAGCATCTCGACGGTGTGGGTCCGGCAATCGCGAAAGCGGCCGAAGGCGCCGACCTCCTGTTGCTCGCCGGACCTGTCTCCACACTGTTCGGCTACCACGTAGCCGAGGCAATGGACATTCCTACCGCAGCGCTAGGCCTGCAACCCATGGCCGCGACCGGGGAATTCCCGCCTGCGGCGCTCGGCACGCGTTCGCGGGGCCGCCTCGGTAACCGGGCACTGTGGAAGCTGGGTGGGCTCGGCGAGAAGATCTACCTGCCGCAGATCACGCCCTGCGCACGGACCTCGGCCTGCGGTCGGTGAAGTTGTCCGACTACCGCGACCGCCGCGACGCGGAATGGCCAATCCTGCATGGATTCAGCCGCCATGTGGTGCTGCGGCCGGCGGACTGGCGTCCCGGTATCGAGATCACCGGGTACTGGTGGCCAGCACTGCCGTCGGACTGGCAACCACCCGCCGACCTCGTTAAGTTTCTCGACTCCGGGGAGGCTCCTGTCTACATCGGCTTCGGCAGTACCGCGACGAGGAAGAGCGCTGAACTGAGCGACCTCATCGCAAACGCAGTCGACGCGGCAGGCGTCCGCGCCGTGGTGCATTCCGGTTGGGCGAGGTTGCACGGCGTCGGCGAAAACATGATCACCGTCGACGACGTCCCTCATGAATGGTTGTTCGAACACGTCGCCGCCGCCGTGCACCATTGCGGCGCGGGAACAACTGCCGCCGGACTCCGCGCAGGTGTGCCAACGATTCCGGTGGTCGGCATCATGGATCAACCTTTCTGGGCCAAACGCCTCTGCGACCTCGGCGTGGCTGCGGGCACTATCAAACGCAAAGACCTCACGACCGAGTGGCTCGCCGATGCAATCCGAACCGCGGTCACCGATCCCAGCTATCGCGATCGTGCGCGAGCGGTATCGCTTCAACTGCAAGCGGAAGACGGCGTCGCGACCGCCATCGAGGCGATCAACGCACAACTCGGCGGGCATCGAAACATCAACTGACAGTTCGCACTCACCCCGTTCTTCATCACCGTGAGCCTCGTCGAAGCCGCCTACTTCATCAATCTCACTTTTATGGCGTTGTTCGTGTTCGCTACTCCGGGCAGATAGCGAACGCGGGTATCGGATTTCGACCCGTGATCGCACCACTGCAGGCGTAGGGGCGAAACCGCAGCGACCCGTGCTCGGTGAGCATCGGCTGCGCCTTGTCCTCATCGATCACCACGCGATGCGCGCCTCGACGATGGGCAAATTCCGTCAGAGCGGATTGGCCGCGCCAGAGTGAGAAAGTCGCGTAGAACGGCGGATTGATCAGCGCCGTCGCCCAGATCGACCCTGGAATCGTCGGGACGTGATCCTCCGCATCGCCACCAAGTGTGTTGAACCGGACCAACTCCGACTCCTTGGTTCGGGCGAGGGTGAGCGCTGCAATCGTCCCGTCGTCGTAGCGCGGCGAATCTTGCGACACCGTCGGGAGGTCAGGCCAGTTTCCAGTGACGCGAATCGGCTCCAACCGAATGTGCCAACCCGACGCGAGCCTGTCTGCGACGGGGTGTGTGGCGAGAAATTCGGTGATAGCGTCGTCGCTGTCCCAGTCCGCAACAAGTCCGATGCGATTGGCGTTGTGAATCGACTTGGGCCGCCCGGTCAGCGGAATCGCGACCGCCATCGTGGATTTCCGTAATCCGGGAGCGGTGGTCGGTTCTCGAAGAAGCTCCTGGACCGCCCTGAACCCCACATCCGCGAAGTGAACCGAAGTGACCATAACCCCCACCGTCAATCTACTAGCATCTGTAGTACTACGAATCTTAGTAGTTATCAACAGTCGCCGGGACAGCTACGCGACCGCTGCGCCTCTTACGAACGATCAGCACGACCAATCCGATCACGACGAGGACACTTACGACCTTGCTGACGGGTCCGGTCCAGTCCTGCACCACCGCCCAGTTCTCGCCGAGCAGCCAGCCGATCCAGATGAACGCCGCGTTCCAAATTCCACTGCCGATTGTGGTGAGGACAACGAAAGTCGGCAATGGCATCCCCAGCACGCCTGCCGGGATCGAGACGATGCTGCGAAGAAAGGGGACGCAGCGGGCCAGCAGGACGACCTTGCGTCCGTGCCGGTCGAACAGGTCGTGACCGCGGATGATGTCGCCCCGACTGGCAAAGACGAACCACGGGCGGGCGGCGAGACGGACCAGCCGGTCGTAACCTAGCCACGCCCCCAGCGCGTACAGCATCAGAGCACCCGCGACGGATCCCGCTGTCGCTGCAGGCCAGAGCAGCCAGACGTTGAGGTCGCCCGTGCGTGCACGAAATCCCGCCAGAGGGAGGACGACCTCCGACGGGATCGGCGGAATCAGGTTCTCCAGCAGGATCAGCAGCCCAACCCCCGGCGCACCCAAACGGTCGATGAAAGCGAACACCCAGTCGGTCACGCGCTCACGCCGCCGGGGTCACAAGATCGGATGCGGGAAGAAAGGGGCATATACGACACTTACCTATTCCAGGGCCACGTGACAACGCGAGTTCGCTCACCCAATCGACTCACCAGGAGAGAATCGCGATGCGGGGCGCGATTTCCTGTGCCAGACAGACCCGGAGACGGGGTATCTGGGCGAGTAGTTCTACCGCTGCTTCGCAGGTCGCTGAGCTGTGGAAACAGTTGTTGATTTTGCTGGACTCGAACGGGTGTTCTAACTAAAATTGGATCATGGGGCTGGGGGAACTACTCGACACGATCGACGGGCACGACCCGATCGAGCCATG
>NZ_JBIMSN010000047.1:0-633 GCF_043944905.1 Antrihabitans spumae | reverse complement strand
CGAAACCATCAACCCGAACCGCTCAGGCCAGCACGCGCCCCGCGTGAAAGATCCGGGCTAGTCCGGACGAGGGCCCGAATCCTGCGGGCACGGGGGTGACACTTGGACAGAACGCCGAGTGCATACGTCGCTATTCGACCGATTTACCGACTCGACGATTGTTTCGGGCTCAATAGCTGTAAATCTGGATTTGTTTGAACAATTGAAAGCTGGAGGATATTCGGACAATCCACATTCAGGATATCGAATTGCATTCCTATTTCCCCATAAGACCGGTCAGTATGGTAGAAAATGGATTGAGTTCGTTGCCTAGGGGGTAATTCACTGTCATGGATCGCGCCGTCAAGCCTCCGCGTCCCAGATACAAGTTTTCGGTGTTGGGATCGGATTGGGTCGAGTGGCTCATCGTCGGATTGTTGTGCGTCGTCGCTGCCCTCGGAATTGCCCTACTGACCGGATCGCTCGGCTATGCGTTGGCCGCTGGAGTTGTGCTGCTCGCCGCCGCAACCGCGGTCATCGCGTTGCTGTAGGCGGCTACGCCGCTCGTGAGTCCTTCCGGAGCGCCCGCCCACCAAAAAGACTGGCTCGAAAATGGGTAGGTGAGTGGGCAGGCGACAGCACCCGGCGCAGCCG
>NZ_JBIMSN010000046.1:0-28039 GCF_043944905.1 Antrihabitans spumae | reverse complement strand
TTAGACAAGCCAGAACGCTACTGGGACAACGGCGTGCGCTCACATCAACACCAAAACCGACCCACGGTTAGAGCACAAGAGCCATAAAAGTAGAGCCCCCATCCACGGATGGGGGCTCTACTGTTATTGGATCAGATGAGGATCAGGGAACGAAGAGAAACACCGGCGGGTACGACGGAGTGGATCCACAGATGCCAACGACCGCATAGGTTCCCGGACCGGGCTGGATCGCCGACATCGTGCGCGAGGTGCCGGGATCCGCGAACTGCTCCGGCTTGCTCGATTGGAATTCGTAGTTTCCTGGGCCGGCTACCTGCTTGACGGCCGCCCCACATGGTCCACCGGATCCCGAGTTGTGCACGGTTACGGAGATCGCTCGGGTCACCTCGGTAGGTATCGGGATGGGCTGCGTCCACAGCGTCGTTTCGAAGCCAGGTCCTCGAGGAGCGGGATTACCGACCTGAACTGCGATCGCAGGCGCGAAGAACTGGCCCCACGGGTCGCGGCATACGGCACCGACGGCGTAGGTGCCGTCGCGCGGAACCGTGACGGTGCTTCTGTTCGTCGGGTTGGGGGTCGCGCCGCTGGCGACAGCTTCCGACACGGTCGGTGGTGACCAATCGAATTGGGGCGCGCCACCGAAGCTGGCCTCGCGAACGGTTGGGGTGCAGTTCGGATCGGGAACTCCGCCCGCTGCGAATCCGCGGCTCACCGAGACGATGATCTCGCGTCCAACCGTCTGCACCATCACCGACGGTTCGCCCGGACCCGCTGTAGCAGGCTGAGCGGTCGACATTGCTGTGCCCACCGCCACCGCAAGCAATAGGCCGATTCGGCCGGTCTTCTTTGCCGAAGATTTATTCATATGGCAGCCGTTCTTTCCTTTTGGAGACGGCACCGAGAAGTCTGCGCACAGTGCCGTTCGCGTAGGCGCAATTCTCCCTTATTTACCCGCGTACTTCAAAACGAACCGCACTCGTTCGCGAGGCAGCGCGGTAATTCCGACAAAATTCTGCTAATCGAGCAAAAGGGCCTACCGCCGAGTCGGCGGTAGGCCCCTGTAGGTACCCGGCGAATCAGAGGCCGTGCTTGCCCTCCGGCGAACCTGCCGGTGTGTTCGCGCCACCGGCGAGGATGTCGCGAATCTGGACGAGCACCTCGGAGTCGGTGAGACCCTCGGCGTCGTCACCTTCGGCCTTCTTGCGATCCTTCAGCTTCGTGACTGGAAGGACGAGGATGAAGTAGAGCACCGCTGCAACGATGAGGAAGTTGATGCCTGCGGTGATGACGGTGCCGAGGTTGACGAACGTCTTCTCGTTACCTTCGGTACCGAGCTGAAAGCCGAGGCCGATGGTGCCACCGCCACCGAGGCGGGCGATCAGCGGATTGATGATGCTGTTCGTGAAGGCTGTGACGATGGCCGTGAATGCCGTACCCATGACCACGGCGACTGCCAGGTCGATCACGTTTCCTTTGAGAATGAACTCTTTGAATCCCTTGAGCATTGTCGTTTCCCCGATCTGTTGACTGACGTTCGGCAGCGCACGTGTAACTCACGGGAATATTAATCGACACTTGCTGTACGTGTGCTCCTTACGAACCTCGGGACGGCAACGAAACGAAGGTCAGTGCAGCACGACGGTGAGTGCACTCGACAGCGACGCCGCTGCGACCGCGCCGGCCTCGGCCGTCGAAAGTGCCAGTAGGACAACTCGATCGCCCCCTCCAGGGCCGGTGCCCGCGGACGACACCAGGACGACAGCGGCGTTGGAAGCAAGCATGCTTGCAGCCCGAACGGCCGACGGCCCGTCCTCGCTCGCCGTGACGACGTCCACCCGGTCGCCCTCCCGCAACAATTCGGTTACCGCTGGGTCGGCGAGGCGGACGGGTACGACACGAGAATCCGGACTACCCGACGATGCGGCGGCGAGTCGTGGTCCGAGTACGGAGAGGTCGGTGAGCATCGCACCATTGCGGACGGCGCCCGCAAGGGTGCGGCCGACGATGTCGGCCGTGTGTCGAACCGCACCGTCGGGGATCGCCCTGGATTCGACGTCGACCGTTCGGACGTTGTCGGTGGTGAGGACGGCGCCTGGCGTGAGATCGGACGTCGCCACGACCACCGGAACACGCTCGGTGCTCGGATCGCCCCGCAGGTAGAGACCGACAGCCAGGACGACAAGCATCGCAGCCGCGATACGTCGGGCAAGGGTGGTTCGGAGCCAGTTCGGACGAGTCAGTTCACCGAGGCGAGCAGTCAGTGCCGGTGCGAGTGAGCGTTCACGAGCGCGTCGTTCCATACGCGGAGGATATGGGCACGCAGACACGAAGCGGCCCGTCTCCGGGCCGCTCTGTGGATAAGTATTCGGTTGTGGATAAGTGGTGAATCAGCTGGCCACGGCCTGTGCGGGGGTCGACGACTTGGATTTGTCGGACTTGGAAGAATCCGATTTCGGTGTCGCGGACTTCGCGGAATCGGTCTTCGCGGGGGCTGCGTCGGACTTCTTCTCGCCTGCCGGCTCGACCGATGTCGAACCACCACTGCGGCTGTCCGTGCGGTAGAAGCCACTGCCCTTGAACACGATGCCGACAGAGTTGAACAACTTGCGCAGCTTGCCCGAGCACTCCGGGCACACCGTCAAGGTGTCGTCCGAAAACGACTGAACGATGTCGAATCGGTTGTCGCACTCTGTACACGCATACGAATACGTTGGCACTGGTTCCTCCGCAAGGGTTTGCTCACCGCAAGTATTAGCACTCTACCTGCGACAGTGCCAACGATGCTATTCGTCGAGATATTCCTCACCCGGTGCGTTCACCCGAGGTCCCACGCGAGCTGGACCAGCCCCGATCCCGGCGCGATCACAGCGTGCATACGTTTGTCGTGCGGCTCTTCGGGCAGTCGCTCGACCAACTCGTCGTCGCGCACGATGGCAACCAATCGTGCATTCGCCCTGGCGAGACCGAGTGTGCGGTCATAGAACCCGGCCCCACGGCCCAGCCGTACGCCGCGCCGATCGACAGCAAGAGCAGGAACGATGACGATGTCGGCGGTCGCGATCGCAGCCGGCGGGAGTGGGTTTCCTCGCGGCTCGCGCATTCCGTAGCGTGCCGGTATCAGCGAACCGCCGCCGGAGTACTCGCCCCAGTGCAGGGGCCCCGGTTCGAGTGTGACCGGCAGGAGCACGCGGGCGCCACCCTCGCGCAGCGCGTCGAGAAAGCCGATCGAGCCGGGCTCGGAACCGAACGGGACATAGGCGCACACAGTCGCGCCTGCTTCTGCGAGTTCGCCGACAAGGCGGGCGATCTCGTTCGCTTCGTCACTTCGTGTGGCCGGGTCGGTATCAGCCCTGGTCCGCAGCACCTTCTTGCGCCATTGCGCCTTGGACGACGGAGCAACTCCGGCCCCATCGTCGGGACCGGCACCCTGATCTCCCGACGAGTTCACCCGGATCACCATAGGCTCCTTGCTGGCAGTACCGCGCGAGGTCGAGTAGATAGGGTGTTGGTATGACAGAGGCCGGAGCAAACCTTTCGCCATGCTTTCGGACAGCAGTGGTACCCGCAGCAGGCATGGGGACTCGCTTCCTCCCAGCGACCAAGACGGTGCCGAAAGAACTCCTGCCCGTAGTCGACACACCTGGTATCGAGTTGGTCGCGGGTGAAGCAGCCGACTCGGGAGCCGAGCGTCTGGTGATCGTGACCTCGCCAGGCAAAGACGGCGTGGTAGCGCATTTCGTCGAAGACCTCGTGCTCGAAAGCAAACTCGAGGCAAAAGGCAAGTTCAAATTGCTCGAGAAGGTTCGTAAGGCCCCGGGTCTGCTCGAGGTGGATTCCGTCGTGCAGGAGGAGCCGCTCGGCTTGGGGCATGCGGTGCTGCAGGCCGAACGAGTTCTCGACGACGACGAAACGGCCATTGCAGTACTACTGCCGGACGACCTCGTGCTGCCGCGTGGCGTACTCGACGTGATGTCGCGCGTCAGGCGCAAGCGTGGCGGTTCGGTGCTCTGTGCGATCGACGTTCCGAAGGATCAGGTGTCGGCGTATGGCGTCTTCGAGGTCGAAGAGGTCCCCGACGCGGTCAACCCGAACGTGCTCAAGGTGCTCTCCATGGTCGAGAAGCCGGCCGTCGAAGACGCGCCTTCGACTTTTGCCGCAGCCGGACGTTATCTGCTCGATCGGGCGATCTTCGACGCGATCCGACGCATCGAACCTGGCTCGGGCGGGGAGCTGCAACTGACGGATGCGATCGCGCTCCTCATCTCCGAAGGCCATCCCGTGCACGTCGTAGTCCATCGAGGGTCGAGACACGACCTCGGAAATCCCGGAGGCTACCTCCGTGCTGCGGTTGACTTTGCCTTGGACAGTGACGAATACGGCCCATCGCTGCGGGAATGGCTGACCGAACGGCTCGGTGACAGCTGGGCTCCGCAGCTCACCACGTACGAATAGGTCGCAACACACTTACCCGAGCGGCCTCCGCCGCTCGTCCCCATCATCGAGGCGACGACATTTTGTGAGGAAGGGAGCTATGCGCTCGGTCGAAGACCAGCAGACTCGGGTGACCGCTGCCGCTGTGGCACCGCGTCCGGTCCGAGTCGCGATCTCGGAGGCACAAGGATTGTTGTGTGCCGAGGAGGTGGTCACCGAGCGTCCGCTGCCCGGGTTCGATCAGGCGGCGATCGACGGCTACGCCGTCCGCAGTGTCGACGTGATGACGGCGGGAACCGATATCCGCGGCGACGAAGGCGAACCTGCCGAGCTCACGTTGCCCGTTGTCGGTGAAGTGAGTGCAGGATCACGCCAGCCGACGCGACTGCAGCCGCGTCAAGCCGTCCGCGTCGATACCGGTGCGCCCTTGCCGACCTTGGCGGATGCGGTACTTCCACTCGACAGCACGGACCGCGGCCGCGCCCGAATCAAAGTGCTGCGGCCGGTACGGTCCGGAGATTTCGTGCGCCGGATCGGTGACGATGTGCAGCCCGGGGACGTCGCCGTGCGGTCCGGCACCATCATCGGTGCTGCTCAGGTCGGGCTTTTGGCGGCGGTCGGCAGGGACAAAGTACTCGTCCACCCCCGACCCCGGCTTTCCGTAATTTCCGTCGGCGGCGAGTTGGTCGACATCGACCGCACGCCAGGGCCCGGTCAGGTCTACGACGTCAACTCCTATGCACTCGCAGCCGCGGCACGCGATGCGGGCGCCGACGTCAACCGCGTCGGAATCGTCGGAACGGACCCGAAGCGGCTGCGCGAGATCGTCGAAGGTCAACTGATCCGTTCGGAGTTGGTCGTCATCGCCGGTGCTGTCGGCGGCGGTGTGTCGGACCAGGTCAGGGACGCATTGGCGGAGTTGGGCGAGGTCGAAGTCGAACGGGTGGCGATGCATCCCGGCTCCGTGCAGGGATTCGGTCGACTCGGTCGCGACGAGGTGCCCACGTTTCTACTTCCTGCCAATCCGGTGAGCGCGCTCGTCGTATTCGAAGTGATGGTTCGGCCACTGATCCGAATTGCGCTCGGGCGACGCCAACCGATGCGACGCGTCGTCACGGCGAGAACGATTGCACCGATCACGTCGATCAAGAACCGCAAGGGATTCCTCCGTGCACAGTTGATGCGCGACGAATCGACCGGCGAATACTTGGTGCAGGCACTCGGTGGTGCTCCGGGCGCGTCGTCGCATCTACTCGCTACGCTTGCCGAAGCGAATTGTCTGGTGTTGATCGATCCGGACGTCACCGAGGTCCGTACCGGCGACGAGGTCGACGTTGCTTTTCTCGCGCAGCGCGGCTGAGCAGCAGCTCCGAGATTGGGAACGAACTTGCTCAATTGGTCGAATCATCCCGGGTGGCCGACAGAGCTCGGTCCGCTGCGGGTTGCGGGTGGCGTCGTCACGCTGCGTCCGATCAAATTGCGTGACGGCGCGGCGTGGAGTCGAATCCGGATCAAGGATCGTGACCATCTGCAGCCGTGGGAACCGACGGGATCCGGCGTCTGGGAAGCGCGGCATCACTCCTCCAACTGGCCGGGTCTGTGGTCGAGTCTCAAGACCGAGGCACGCAAGGGGCACATGATTCCGCTGGTCATCGAAGTCGACGGCGAATTCAGCGGTCAGCTGACGATCGGCAACATCGTGCGCGGCGCACTGCGGTCTGCGTGGATCGGCTACTGGGTCGCGAAGGACGTCGGAGGTCAGGGCGTAGCGACGGCTGCGCTTGCGCTCGGCCTCGACCACTGCTTCGGTGCGGTCGGACTGCATCGGGTCGAGGCGACGGTACGGCCGGAAAACCTTGCGAGCCAAGCAGTTCTGCGGAACGTCGGCTTCCGTGAGGAGGGTGTGCTCAAGCGCTACCTCGATGTCGACGGCGCGTGGCGAGATCATCTACTCGTCGGGATGACCGTCGAAGAGGTCGCCGGCACCATCGCCGATCGCCTGATCAGGACGGGAAAGGCTAGCTGGTAGCTGAGCTGGTCGATAGGTCCGTGTTACGCAAGTGACAGTTGTTGAGATCGCACGGCGAGCCTGCCGAGTCCGCGTCCGCGGCGCGATTAGCCTTGCATCGTCGCTGACTCGAGGTCCGCGCAGGTAGACCGAACGGAGGTGCTCAACTCGATGCCGAACTCGTTTCTGTGGATCGGACTCGTCGTGTTGTGGCTGTTCGTTCTGTTTCCGATGCTCGCAGACCGGCATCCACGCATCCGGCAGACGACAGATGCAGCACTGGCAACACGAGTGCTATTTCGTGGCGGCTCGAAACGTAGGGGACGCGGACCCGCTTCGGGTCATGACAGCGATCCGAACTGGCGCCCGGCGAACCCGGGCAAATCTGATCGACGAGGCATCGACGCGGAGGATCTGATGGACACTCACGCTGAAGAAGAAGCTACCGACACCGATGTGACCGAGCAGGATGATCACGTCGTTGCAGGGGCTCGGCGTCGCACCGGCACAGCAGCTGCGCCCGGCCGCAGTGGCTCCGGTGGCTCCGACGACGGTGACGAATTCGACGAAGCCGCCGAGTCTCGGGAGTTCGTCCCGAATCGGCGGGGTCGCGGAGGTTTCGACCCCGAGGCCGACGCCATCGCCCGCGCGGCACGATATTCGTTCCGCCAGCGCGCCGTGCTTGGCCTGATACTCACCGCGATCATGACAGCCGGTCTGGCAGTGGTTATTTCGACGACGATGTGGTGGGCGTGCGGTCTTGCCGTCGTAATCCTCGGCGGGTACCTCACCTACCTACGCAAGCAGGTCAGGCTGGAAGAGGACATTCGGCGCCGCCGGATGGCACGGCTCGGCAGGGCGCGCCTCGGAGTCGAGTCACGCGAGGACGAAGAACTGCGACTCGTCCCAGCACGCCTTCGGCGACCCGGCGCCGTTGTCGTCGAAATCGACGACGAGGACCCGGTTTTCGACCATCTCGACCACTTCGACGAAGCTGCGATCGATCGGACGACGCAAGGCCGACCAGCGGCCGGGATGCGTAGGGCCGCAGGGGAGTAGCGCGGTAGCCGCGGGGGAATCGACCTGAATTCGGAACACGGACGATCCCCTGCTAAAGTTGCCGAGCGCGGTCGAAGTCGGGCCGCACGGGGCTGTAGCGCAGTTGGTAGCGCGCTTCGTTCGCATCGAAGAGGTCCGGGGTTCGATTCCCCGCAGCTCCACCACACCGGGCGCGTGGCGCCCAGCTTCGCAACAGAGTGCGCTTTGCGCCTCGTGCGCAGTTCTTTCTCGGTCTTGTCTGTCTTCTTGGTTTACCTCAGTGGCTCACGGCCGCGTTCGTGGACTCCCTTGTAACGGTACCGATGTCGAAGTGTGACCGTCGGCAACCGAGAGCTGACGACCCTCTGCGTCGGTAACATTGGTAACCTTCGTCACACTGGTCCGCGACCGGTTTCCGCGACGCATTCGAAGAGGGCCTGCATGCAGTTTCAGATCGTCGAGCGAGACGAAACCTGGGTTGCCGGTCTGCCTGTGCGAAGTCCGAAGCGGGCGTTGGGGAAGCTACGTGACGTCGCACTCGAAGAAGCCTGGTCGTCGGTGCTCAATCAGGAGATCGGCGGACCGCTTGCGTCGATCTACACAGACTTCGACGCCGACCTCGAGACGTACAACACGCAGATCGTCGGCTATCAATGCTCGTCGTTCGCCTCGGTAGCTCGGGGACACCTCCTTGCGCGTGTCCCAGCGGGCGTCTACGCGCGGTTCTCGGCGGTCGGTACCTTTCCCGACGTGATGCAGGATCTGTGGACCCAGATCGACTATGCCGAGGAGCACCACGAGATCAGGCGGACTTTTCTAGGCGACTTCGAGTGCTATCCCCACGCGTACAAGATCGATCTCTACCTGGCCGTCGAGCACGTGGGGCGCGCGCAGGGGAAGACGCCGTGACACACGACATCGCAGTGCGGGAGGCGCAGATCTTCGGTGGTCTCGTCGTCCCTCGGGTCGTCCCCGGTTTCAAGGTCAGCGGCAGTGACCTCGTCGACTTCCTGAAGGGCAGGCTGCGTGAGCGGGACGAGCATGCGCAGCCGGTCTACACGATCTATATCCCTGATTCTGCCCACCAAAACAATGTTTTGGTCTGTTTTCCGTACGAAAACGTCGAGTCCATTCCGTTAGGCGACGTTTTTACCAAGGTACCGAAAGGTATCTACGCAATATTCCGTCCCAGTGGCGAGTACTCGGACCCGATCGAGGATGTCTGGGCGCAAGTTGACGTCGCCGCTGAATCCGGCGAGATCGTCCGTGCGTTTTTAGAGGAAATCGAGATATGCTACTCGGATAACCGGATCGAGTTGTACATCTCCATCGCGGTGTGACTTTGGTCGACCGTCCAGCGGGCTCTGTTTCCTGTTGCAGCAGTGAAGTTTTCAACCGCAACCGCGTGGCTAACCAAACGGCCCCGTGACGGTCGACACCGTCGAATTCGTCACCACTGGTCTTTCCCTCCGTATGTGACGGATAATCACAATCGCAATGTCGGGTGGCTAAATTTCAAACTGGGTATTGCTGGTGAGTCCCGTCGGGGGAGCGCCGCAAATGCGAACCGAGTGCGCAGCGAACACAATGGCTCGGTTCGCACAGACAATCGAACAAAACGATGGCAATCGGTCGGTACGTGATTTATCAACTTTTCGAACGTCCGGCCGATGAATATCTTGCCATCTCGACCGAAAGGATCACCATTATGTACTCGACGTCCACACTCGTCGCGCCGAACGATACGTCCCTCGCTCTAGCCAGTCTGTTCACCAGTCGACCAGCCGCGGGATTGGAGGTTGAGACCAATGTCCTGCGGCGCTGGGCACTGGAGTATCTGAGCAAATCTCATCCTGATCTTGGTCGTAAGGGCGCGGTGTGCCCGTTCACGTCGCCCTCGATCAAGAAGGATCTGTTCTGGGTCTCGTTCCTGAAGGGTGCCGAGCTCGAGCGCGACGCCATCAGCGGTGCCCTGACGGAGGTGATTCGGCAGTTCCAGTCGAGTGAGCCCGTCGAGGAAAAAGACGAAATGTTGAAGACGGTTATTCTCGTCTTCCCCGATCTCGAAGACTATTCGATCGTCGACGAAATTCAGCTCGAATTCAAGAACATGTTCATCAAGTACGGACTTATGGTCGGGCAGTTCTACCCGGGCTGCGGTGAAGGTGGATTGTGGAATCCGCATTTCCGTCCGTTGGACGCGCCGTACCCCATGATTGCCATTCGTACGATGACGGCGAGTGACTATCCGTTCCTCACCGGTAGCGAAGAATGGGCATCGGCCTATCTTTCTCGCTTTGCTCCGGGAATTCCCGCACGCGTTCGAAATGATATGGTCCAGCGAATCATTGCAGGCGGCGTTCCGGCCTGATCGGTAATTATCCTACTATTCGTCAGGATTTTAGCGGAATGATTTCGCCAAGTGCAGTTGTGTATTCGGGCCGGTTTTCCAGCCGAGTGCCGCCCGCACGCGCGCGAATGGTTGCAGGGGACGCATTACTCCTCGCCCGAGCTGACGTCGATACGTCGCAGGGTCGAGTCGGGATCGGGAACGCGTCTGAGCTGGGTGCTTTTGGGGCGGTGGGGAACCCGTGTCGACGCTGTCGAGTCGGCGTAGGGGTTTTATTTCATATCTGTAACGACCGTCGGGCGCTGGACGATGGTTGCGGAGAAGGTGTCCTCGGATTTCGATCTCGAAGCGTGCGAGCGCTCGATCGACTACGCCGAGACGATCGCGATGACCACAAAAGGCATTGCACCGCGGGTCCCTACGGGCAATCGGTTGCGCCGTCGCATTAGGACGTGTCGCAGGATAGCGACGATAGGTCCGCGGCATTTGATCGACCGCGACTTCGGACCTGACGTCGCGTTCGATGCAAATCCGATCAGTCGGGGGATCGTGCATAGCCGACGTCAATTCTCGGGCTACCGCGTGGTAGCACGGCGAGGTGTGGGTGCGGGCGCTACATGGCTCGAACTTTGCTTCCCGGATTTGAGTGAAACGAACGGTATGTGTTTGCGCTGTAAACAAACTTTATGCTTGCTCGGGTGTCTCTGCGCGCCCTGCTCGTAACGATTCCAGGAAATATCGAGTGCACCGGGTCGGCTGGCGAGCAAAACCGACTGCGGACAAATAGTGGGCTCCGAAACCGGCCGGTTCGGGGGTTGTCTGCAGTCCTGGAGGATGTCGTAGGCCGCAGACCCTGCTGGGGTGCGGGTGCACCGATGTATGTCTCGATACGCCTGCGCCGCCGGCGCGGACAGCTCCGTCGCTTCGTCCTCGACCGCACGGGCAACGCTGAGCGGCCGCAAGAGCTGCGGCGTGTCGTGTCGAGTGTGCTGTCAGCGTGTCGCGCCGAACTCTGCGGCGGGTGCACACCCGAGCGGGCAAACAAGGGCAATAGCAACCCGTTGGTTACCGATTGGTAGTTGTGGGCACCCCTGTGCGATGTGGAGGTGTAGTTCGATGCGCGCCGGAGTGCCCGGCGATGCGGCGATACCTCGGGTCGCACGGGGTGTGGGCGCAGCCGCTCGTAGTTCTGCGGTTCCTGTCGCGCCTATCCATACGGAAAGGAGACGGCCGTTGTTTACGATCGCCGCAAAACAGAAATCCCGCTATTCACAATCTGCGAACCCGGCGAGCTATTTCCCGATCGAGTCGAAATCCAATAGCGGCCGACCGGACCCGACCGGCAGGCCTGCGCCGGTGCTTGCTCGAAGTTGGCCGAGCCCGACGGCAGGCCACACGCGGCTGGTTGGCTATCATATTGCGGCCGTAGGGTATTCGGATCGGTCGGGTCGGCCCGCGGCGCGGCCGACAGCGGACTGGTCGGTCGTATCATTTCGGTGCCGGATCGGCTGTAATTCGGTTGTCGACCTTGTTCGACGTGATCCACACAATTACCTCCGATTCAGCGATAATTGCTCTGGAGCAAAGTATGGGAGAGTAACGATTCGGATTTTGCATACGGTAGCGATGGACGGTTTGGGCAGCGCAGGGTACGACGCGAACGGGCGAAGGATTGGACGGCACATGACCGAACGGGAAGTGGTTGCCCTTCCTCGTACCGGAGCATCCTCCGCCTGCGATCGGACGTAGCGAATGCCAGACCGGGCCCTGCAGAAGGGTCTCGACCGACTCGTGACGTCTGTGGCGTTGCAGTTGATGAGCGTCGACGCGTCGACCATGGTCGAAAAGACCGAGGCCGCCCTCGACGAGTTACGCCTGCATTTCGGCGTCGAGCACGCCTACCTGCGCTACAACGACCACGGGATCCGCGCGTCGATTTTGATCGCCGAGTCGCCGCGGACCGAGTTCGGCACGGATCCGAACCCGAACGACGTCATCTACTTCGCGGACACCGACGGTGATCTTGCCGCAGCCGAACACTCCCTCGTACCGACCGTGGTGTTGAACAATACGTCCGGTGGCGGGTGCGGTTCCTACCTTTTCGCGCCGCTCGTCGCAGGCTCGCTGGCTGCCGGGTTCATCGCGCTCACCCACCTCGGTTCGAACGAGTTCTCGCCGAGCGAGATCAATGCCACGCAGGCAGTCGCAGCGCTGTTCGCGCAGTTGAAGGCCCGAATCGAAGCCGAAGACAATCTGCGCCACACCGCAACGCATGACGACCTCACCGGGCTGTCCAATCGTCGAGCCCTGCTGGAGTACATGGAACGTCGTCTGCAACGCGGAGAGCAGGGACCTGTGGCGACGCTGTTCATCGATCTCGATCGGCTCAAGGCGCTCAACGACTTCCTCGGCCATTCCGCCGGCGATCAGTTCATCTCCGCACTCGCTCAGCGGTTGCGCGACCAGATGGACCCTCGGGACATGATCGCGCGCCTCGGCGGCGACGAGTTCGTCATCGTTCCTGCGCTGCCTATGACAACCGACGTCGCCGAAGCAGAGGCCGAGCGGATCCAGCGACTCGTCGGTGAAAGAGTCGAACTCGGCGGCGAGAAGGTGAGTCGAAGCGCCAGTATCGGCGTCGCAGTGGGGATGCCGGGCGAGACGTCGGTATCGGACGTGCTTCGCCAAGCAGATCAAGCTGTTCTTGCTGCCAAGACAGCAGGCGGCAACGGGATCTCGGTGTTCACCGAAGAAATGCGCACCCTGTACGCGCTTCGCGACGATGTCGAGCTACATCTTCGCCACGCCGTCGAGAACGACTCGTTGCTCCTGCACTACCAGCCCGAACTCGATCTGCGGACCGGCAAGATTCTCGCTGTCGAGGCACTGGTTCGCTGGCAGCATCCAACCCGCGGGCTGCTTTTCCCGGGGACGTTCATCGAGGTCGCCGAGGCAACGAACCTCGCGGGCGAACTCGGCCGCTGGGTCATCCGCAAGGCATGCAGCCAGTTCGCCGATTGGCGGGAGCGCGGTCTTGCGACCGACCTCGTGATGAGGATCAACGTGTCGCCGGTCCAGTTGGTCAGCCTCGACTTCGTCGCCTCCGTCGAGGAGGTGCTCGCCCACTTCGCCATCGACGGACCGTCGGTCTGCTTCGAGATCACCGAGCACGTCGTCGTGCAAGACCTGGCGCGGACCCGAATCACGCTGGAGGGACTTGCGAAAATCGGTGTTCAGGTCGCCATCGACGATTTCGGCACCGGGTACAGCTCGCTCTCCCACCTCAAGGAACTGACGGTGGACGCGCTGAAGATCGATCGCAGTTTCGTCACCAGACTGGGGACAGACTCAGACGACATGGCGATCGTGAAGTCGATCGTCGGCCTTGCCAAGGCGTTCGATCTCGATCTGGTCGCCGAGGGCGTCGAGACCTCGATCGCCGCTCGGACACTGCTCGAACTGGATTGTCATCGAGCGCAGGGCTATCTGCTGTCGAGGCCGATCCCGCCCGAGCGTGTCGAAGTTCTCCTGGCAGACGGTGTCATCCCGCTCGACTTCTCCGGTGACGTCTCGGTCACCGACGATTAGTGTCGATGGTCGGGTCTAGCATCGCTGCGTGAGTGATCCGACCCTCGAGTCGCGCGTCGGCGCGGCCAGCGATTCGACCGGGAAGCGGCCTCGGTTGCATCCGGCCTGGATCGTCGCCGCGGTTGCATTCGTCGCGCTCATCGGCGCTGCAGGCTTCCGTGCGGCTCCTGGCGTCTTGATGGTGCCTCTCGGCGACGAGTTCGGTTGGTCGCGTGGCCTTATGTCCTCCGCGGTCGGAGTGAACCTGCTGCTGTTCGGGCTGACGGCACCTTTCGCCGCTGCGCTGATGGACCGGTTCGGCATCCGTCAGGTGATCACGTGTGCGCTGGTCCTGATCGCGGCGGGCAGTGGCCTCACCGTGTTCATGACAGCGAGTTGGCAGCTCGTGCTGCTGTGGGGTGTGCTTGTCGGTCTCGGTACCGGATCGATGGCGCTGGCGTTCGCTGCCACCGTCGCCAATCGCTGGTTCGTGAAACGTCGCGGCCTCGTCATGGGTGTGCTGACGGCAGGCAGTGCCACGGGCCAGTTGGTCTTCCTTCCCGTGATTGCCTGGGTCGCAGAACGATCCGGCTGGCGAGTCGCTTCGCTGATCATCGCGTTCGGCGCGCTGTTGGTCGTCCCGCTCGTCATCGCTTTCCTCCGCGACTATCCGATCGATCGCGGCGTTCGCCCGTACGGAGTCGAGTCCGATGTCCCGCTCCAGCGCCCTGCCGTCGGGAAGGGTGCGGCTCGCCGCGCGATCGAGGCGCTGGTCATGGCCGCGCACACGCGGACCTTCTGGGCGCTGACGGTCGGGTTCGCGATCTGTGGTGCGTCGACGAACGGGCTCATCGGCACGCACTTCATCCCGTCGGCGCACGATCACGGCATGGCCGAGACGACGGCGGCGGGTCTGCTCGCGGTTGTCGGAATCTTCGACATCGTCGGCACCATCGCCTCCGGCGCGTTGACCGACAAGGTCGACCCCAGGATTCTGCTCGCCATCTACTACGGCTTTCGGGGCATCGGACTGATGCTGCTGCCGATGCTGTTGTCGGACGCGGTTCACCCCAGCATCGTTCTTTTCGTCGTCATCTACGGTCTCGACTGGGTTGCGACCGTGCCTCCGACCGCAGCTCTGTGCCGCGAAGCATTCGGTGACTCCGGCACGATCGTGTTCGGCTGGGTGTTCGCGGCGCATCAGATCGGAGCTGCGTTCGCCTCGGTGGCGGCAGGCTTCGTCCGCGACGCGACCGGGCAGTACACGATCGCGTGGTTCTCCGCGGCAGGGCTGTGTGGGATCGCCGCCGTTGTGTCCCTCGGCGTCCATAAGGGGCCCGCCGTGGACGAGAAGGCCGTCGACGTCTCGTCGTGAGGTCTTCCGCCGCCGTTCACGCCGTGTTCGACGGATCGGGTTGCGGCGCCTGGAAGATCTGCGAGTGCGGATCATTCAGCTTGCCAACTTCTACGGTCCGCGTTCGGGCGGTCTGAAGACCGCACTCCATCATCTCGGTGCCGGGTACGTCGCGCACGGGCACGAGGTCGAACTCATCGTGCCTGGCCCTGAGCGGTCCGAGGAGACGCTGTCCAGCGGCGTTACACGAATAACGTTGCCTGCTGTTGCCATACCTGGCACCGGCGGCTACCGAGCTGCCGACCCGCGTCGTGTCGCCGACGTACTCGACGGATTGCGCCCCGATGCGATCGAAGTTTCCGACCGACTCACCCTGCGCGGGTTCGGTCGCTGGGCAGCTCGCCGCGACGTCGCAAGCATCATGGTGTCCCACGAACGACTCGACCGGCTGCTCGGGCAGGTGCTGCCCGGCGGGGTCGCGCGCAGATTCGCGGATGTAGCCAACCGGCGAACGGCCGCGGACTACGACGTTGTCGTCTGTACAACGGATTTCGCGCGCGAAGAGTTCGCGCGGATCGGTGCGACCAACGTGCGGCAGGTACCCCTTGGAGTCGATCTCGACCTGTTCACGCCGGGTCGACACGACCTCGCGTTGCGGTCGCATCTGGCCGAGAATTCCCGTCCGCTTCTGGTGCACTGCGGTCGGCTGTCGGTGGAGAAGCGGGTGGACCGCAGCATTGATGCCGTAGCGGCACTCGAACAGCAGGGCCTGCCGGTGCGGTTGGTGATCGTCGGTGACGGTCCACGTCGCGAGTCGCTGCAGCGGCGTGCCCGCGGGTTGCCGGTTCAGTTCACGGGTTTCATCGGCAATCGTGAGCGCCTTGCGACGTTGCTCGCGACTGCTGACGTCTCGCTGGCACCAGGCCCGCACGAGACGTTCGGGCTCGCGGCGCTGGAAGCGCTCGCAGCGGGGACCCCTGTTGTCGCGTCGCGATCATCGGCGCTTGCCGACATCGTGACCGCCGAATGCGGCGCTGTCGCCGACGACAACGGGTTGTCGTTCGCCGAGGCCGTGAACGACGTCCTCACGATGCCGCTCGTCGGCAGGCGTCGGGCGGCACGCTCTCGCGCCGAGCAGTTCGGCTGGCCCGCATCGGTGGCGGGGATGCTTGCAGCGCTGTCTGTAGAACCCTTTCCCCCTGCGCAGGTACCCTGCGTTTGAGCAAACGAGGCCGAAAGCGGGCCGGATCGAGCGTAGCGATGCGTGGGAAAAGGACGGACATGGTCAGCACTTCGAGCGCGAAGACCTTGCAGCAGAAGAAGACGCTTGTCACCGGCGCTGCCAGCGGTATCGGGCGCGCGACCGCCTTGGCTGCGGCCGCCGAAGGTGCCGAGCTCTTCCTCACCGACATCAACGAGGACGGGTTGAAGGAGACTGTCGAGCTGGTGACGGGCAAGGGCGGGACGGTCCGTTTCACGAAGGCACTCGACATCTCCGATTTCGATGCCGTTTCGGCCTTCGCCGCCGAGGTCGACGACCAGTTCGGCAGCATGGACATCGTGATGAACGTCGCGGGGATCTCGGCTTGGGGGACGGTCGAGAATCTCGAACATCGGCACTGGAAATCACTGATCGACGTGAACCTGATGGGCCCCATTCACGTCATCGAAAACTTCGTGCCACCGATGATCGCGGCGGGTCGAGGTGGCCATCTCGTCAACGTCTCCTCCGCAGCGGGTCTGCTCGCGTTGCCGTGGCACGCGGCGTACAGTGCCAGCAAGTTCGGCTTGCGCGGCGTCTCGGAGGTGCTGCGCTACGACCTGAAGAGACACAAGATCGCCGTCCATCTCGTTGTGCCCGGCGGCGTCAAGACTCCGCTCGTCGAATCGGTGGAGATCGCGGGAGTCGACCGATCCGATCCGAGGATCCAGCGCTACATTCATGCCTTCGAGAAGCGGGCCATCACACCCGAACGCGCTGCCGACGCGATCATCGAAGGCATCAAGAAGAACCGGTTTATGGTCTACACCTCGTTCGACATCCGATTCGGCTACTGGTGGGCACGAAAGTTCGCCTACCCGTACGAGAAGGCGATGCAGGCGGCCAACGATCGATTCAGCACGTTCCTGCCGCCGGCCTGAGTTCGGTCGCGCGGGTTCAGCTGTTCAGATCGACGTCGAGTACTCGTGCGCCTGGCCCGCTCTCACCGAGGCGGTCGTGCGCATTGACCAACGAGCAACTGCCGAGCGACAAACACCCGCAGCCGATGCAGCCGACCAGGTTGTCGCGAAGCCGCGATAATTGAGTGATGCGGTGATCGAGATTTGCGCGCCACGCGGTCGAGAGCTTGGCCCAGTCCCGCCGATTGGGGGTCCGGCCCTCCGGCAGGTTCTCCAGTGCGTCCCGAATCTCGCTGAGCGGGATGCCAACTCGCTGCGAGATCCGAATGAAAGCGACGCGGCGCAGCGTCTCGCGGTGGTATCGACGCTGATTGCCGCTGGTGCGTCTGCTCGAGATCAGACCTTCGCGTTCGTAGAAGTGCAGAGCAGAAACCGCGACGCCGCTACGGTCGGACAGCTGGCCGGGCGTCAGCTCCTTCGCTTTCCAGTCGGGCATGTCCATTCCTCGACATTACTCGAGGTCGGCCGGGTGTCGGATGTGCAGTCTCGAATATGACGAGCGGTCGTTGTACGCATAACGTGTGGACATGAACGCGGATGATCTCGCGCTCGGAGCCGACTCCGAGGTCGGCCGATTGCGGGCGGTGTTGTTGCATCGACCTGGTGCCGAACTCCAGCGGCTGACCCCGCGAAACAACGACCAACTGCTCTTCGACGGGTTGCCGTGGGTGGAGCGGGCACAAGCCGAACACGACGCTTTCGCAGCTGTGCTTCGCGAGCGCGGGGTCGAGGTCTTGCTGCTGTCCGACATCCTCACCGAAACGCTTGCAGGTAGTGGAGCTGCACAGATGCAAGGCATCTCGGCAGCTGTCGACGTTCGTCGGCTCGGCCGACCGCTCGCGACCGAGCTGGCTGTGTACCTGCGTGGGATCGCGCCCGCAGACCTTGCGACCGTGCTCACCGCGGGTATGACGTTCGACGAACTGCCGATCGGACCGAGTGCACAGTCGCTGGTCCGGCGGATGCACAACGGCGTCGACTTCGTGATCGACCCGCTACCGAATCTGCTGTTCACACGTGATTCGTCGTCCTGGATCGGTGCCAGGGTCGCCATCACGGCACTCGCGCTGCGCGCACGGGTTCGGGAGGCGTCGTTGACCGATCTGATCTACGCGTTCCATCCCAGGTTTCTCGGCGTCCGGCGTGCCTACGAATCGCACACCGCACCGGTCGAAGGTGGGGACGTACTGTTGCTCGCGCCTGGAGTCGTCGCGGTCGGGGTAGGGGAGCGGACCACGCCCGCCGGCGCAGAAGCGTTGGCGCGCAGTCTTTTCGACGACGATCTCGCGCATACGGTGCTGGTCGTGCCGATCGAACAGAGCCGGGCGACGATGCATCTGGACACCGTGTGCACGATGGTCGACGTCGATGCCGTCGTGATGTATCCCGCTATCCGAGAGTCGTTGTCGGCGTTCGTCATCGAGCGCGCAGACGCGGGCGTTCGGATCTCCGGCCCGACACCGTTTCTCGAGGCCGCGGCCGCTGCGATGGGCATCGGGAAGCTGCGCGTTATCGATACCGGCCTCGATCGGGTGACCGCCGAGCGCGAGCAGTGGGACGACGGAAACAACACGCTCGCAATAGAACCCGGCGTTGTTGTCGCGTACGAACGCAACGTCGAGACCAACAGGAGGCTGGAGGCGTCGGGTATCGAGGTGCTGCGAATCTCCGGCTCCGAACTCGGCTCGGGCCGCGGTGGTCCGCGGTGTATGTCGTGCCCCATTGCGAGGGACCTGGTCTGACTACAGAATCTCGCGCACCGTCTCGGCGGGGCGTGCCAGCCGAGTTCCCTTGTTCGTCACGACAATCGGACGTTCGATGAGAATTGGATGGGTGACCATCGCGTCGATGAGTGCCGTGTCGTCGGCGTCGGCGAGCCCGAGTTCGGAGTAGATCGCCTCGCGCTTCCTGATCGCTTGCGACGGCCGCAGTCCAGCGTCGTCGAGCAGTTTGCGAAGGCCGTCGCGCGTCGGCGGCGTGTCGAGATACTTCACGACTTCCGTCTCGACGCCCGCCTCCTCGAGGATTCGCAGTACGGTGCGAGAGGTAGAGCATCGGGGATTGTGATAAATGATTGCAGTCGTCGCCATGGTTGACATTGTGCATTGTGGAAGAGGGTTCGAGTGCCGGTCCAGCGCGTCGTTATTGCAGGTGGTCATGGAAAGATCGCCCATCACCTCATCGAAATACTCACTGCGCGTGGCGATCACGCCGTCGCGCTGATTCGCAAGCAGGAGCACGCCGACGAAGTTGCCGCATGGGGTGCGACGCCGGTGGTGCTCGATCTGGAATCGGCACCAGCGGCGGCGGTTGCCGAGGCCCTCGCCGATGCCACCGCGGTGGTCTTCGCCGCCGGCGCGGGTCCGGGAAGTGGTGCGGCCCGCAAGGATTCGGTGGACCGCGGCGCCGCGGTGTTGCTCGCCGATGCGGCCGAACTTGCCGGGGTCCGGCGATATGTGCAGATCAGCAGCTTCGGTGCCGGTGAACCCGTGCCCGAAGGAGCCGACGAGACCTGGACGGCCTACATCACCGCGAAGACGGCGGCCGAGGACGATGTCCGGCCGCGGGAGCAGTTGGACACCACGATCCTGCGTCCGGGCCTGCTGACCGACGATGCTGCCATCGGTCGCGTGACGCTGTCGCAACCGCCACTCGAGAAAGGCGAGGTGACGCGCGCCGATGTCGCTGCGGTGGTGGTCGCGCTACTCGATACCCCGGTGACAATCGGTCAGACGCTGATGTTGACGAACGGGTCGTCGTCGATCGCGGACAGCATCAGCCAGCTCGCTGACTAGCGGCTGATATGCGTCCCGACGAGCTTGCGCAGGCGGTAGTTCACCTTGCCGTGCAAGTTCGCGACATCCCAGGTGGCGCGCACGGACGCGGTCATATCGGGAATCCAGTAGCGATCCTGAATCTCGTCGAGCGGCTGTGGTGCTGCGAGTTCTATGGTCGCGGCGATGTGCCCCTCGCCGTCCCGTTCGGACAGTCGAGCAAGGATCGTGCCGTCACGTTCGGTTATCTGCGTCTCGCCGAGCATGGTGGTCCGGTACGGCACCTTCGGTAGGCCAGGCAGGTACATGGTGACCGGTCCGACGTGGCTGGCGTGCACGACGGGTGCCCCGACGAGTCGAGCGACCTGACCGGGCAGTGGTCGGGCCAGTTCGATCTGTTGCAGGTGTTCGCGGTTGCCCCACCAGCCGAACGGACCGACCCAATTCTGCGGTGTCGTCGGCCAACACATGCCGCCGAGTACCACGTCGACCCTCCCGCCCAGTCGCGCTGCCGTCCCGTATCTGGCCCACTCCCAGCCACACGCCAACCCGACCGAACCGAGCGTTGGACTGTCGACGACACCGTCGTCGTTGCCGCCGACGTAGAAGTTCTGTTCCCACATAGTCGGGATGTCTTTGTCGTGCGAATTCACGGTGCCGTCGGGTTCGGCAAGCACGTAGTGACCGTAAGCATCGCCGTCTCGTTCGGCGAGATAGCCACCGCCGACGACGATCCCGAGTTCGCGGGCGAGACCGGTCAGCAGTTCGTAGGGCGCACCGCGTTCGGGGCGGGCAACGGTGCGCATAGCCGGATGGTGGACGTTCGGCGACGACGCGGCTTCCGGCACGATGATGACGTCCGGATTGTGCTTTCGATGGGCGTCCCTGATCAGCTCGTCGAGTCGCGCGAGGTTGTTGTCCACATCGGCCACCTGCAGTGCAGGCTGGACTGCGGCGACCGTGATGGTGCGAGGCATCCGTCGTTCCTTACGCATCGATTGTCAGTTCTGGATCCAACGAGCGGGACACACACGGGTACGTGATGTCGGTTCTCGACCGTTCGCTTGGCGCGATGATGTCGTCGCGATGGTCCGGTCGACCGCGCAGCACGGCAACTTCACAACTGCCGCAGAGTCCGTTCTCGCAAGACGCAGGCAGGTCGGCGACGACCGTGCGCAGTGCGTCGAGCATCGACGTCCCGACCGGGACCGCCACCGTCGTCTTCGACGCGGCGAGTGCGACAGAGAAGGGAGTGTCGGCACCGGATTCTTTGGCGGTCGGTACGAAGCGCTCGATGTGCGCGGAAATGTCGTCGCGGCGCGAGGCCAGCTCCACGACGGCATCCATCAGTCCGTTCGGCCCACAGCAGTACACGGCTGCGCCGCTCGGGAGTTCGGCGATCGAGGCCCGAAGGTCGGGTCGGGGGTCGCGTTCGGCATTGCTCAGGGTTACGTGGTCGCCGTGTTGTTCGGCCAGTTCGGCGCCGAACGGCATCCGGTCGACGCCGCGGCCGCGGTAGAGCAGCCGCCACGATCGGCCTGCCGCGGACGCACTCGCAATCATCGGCAGTAGCGGAGTGATGCCGATCCCGCCCGCGACGAACAGGTATTCCGCCGCGTCCTGCATGGCGAAGTTGTTGCGTGGGCCACCGACCCGCACGGGGGATCCATCGGCCAGGTCGTGGATCTCCACCGAACCGCCTTTGCCCTCCGGTTCGCGCAGCACGGCGATCTGGAGGATCAACTCGTCCTCAGCCGAACTGCACAGCGAATACTGGCGGATCCTGCCCGAAGGAAGATGCAGATCGATGTGCGCGCCGGGCTCCCATGCGGGCCATTTTTGGCCGTCGACGCGGGCAAGGTCGAGTATGTCGACGTCGGGTCCGGCGGCCGAGGTCCGCGTGACGATGGCGTCGACCGGGCCGTTTCGGTGTGCTCGTCGTTCGGTCTCGCGCGGCGGGCGACTCCACGGCTCGTCGTCGCTGTGCTCACCGACCACCGCTCCGAGGCCGGGCATGCGGCCGGGATAGGACTGCGCGGCGCGTAACTCGGCACGGATAGCAAGTTCGGTCGCGGCAAGTTCGCCGAACTCGAGCAGCATTCGTGGGCTAGGTCCGCGCTGGCGGACGGCGGAGAAGATCGCCCGTACCAGGCGCGGGACGGTGTAGACGCCCTGCGGCTTCACGAGACGCTGGTGGATGTCGGACAACTCGGTACCGCCGACGCCGTTCACCACAGCGGCAAGGATCTCCGGCGGCACAGCAGGGATGCGGGTCTCGAGATTGCCGTAGTGATAGGTCGGCAAACATTCGAGGTCTCGGGCGCGTTCCCATGCGCGGGTCGCGTCGTCGAGCGCCTTCGGGTCGTCGAGTACGTCGACGACATGTTCTGCCAGTCGTCGGCCCATCCACATTGCGTCGCGCATGCCCTGGCCGAGCACGGGGTCCTTGAAGTGACCGGCATCGCCGATCAGCGCCCAGCCCGGACCGGACGAGCGGCGAAAGTACGCGTGGGTCTGGCCAGTTGCACGGATCTTCGATCGATTCCTGGCGCCGGCGATCCGTTCGGCGAGGATCGGGAACTCCGACACCTTGCGTGAGAAATAGGCTTCGCCGTCGGCCCGGGCTTCGGCAACCTCCGCTCGCGGACCCATGAATAGGACGAGCAGCCGACCTTTCGGTGTGCGCGGGAAGGCGAACGCGATGGTGTCCTCGGTCCGGCCCTCCCACAGCGTCGAAGCCCAGGCGGTGTCGGCCGCTGGATCGTCCAGGTACCGGAAGACCATGCCCCGACCGTTGCGGGAACGGCGGTAGGGCTCCCAGGCCCCGACCTGGTGCGCGACGGTCGAATGCCTGCCGTCGGCTCCCACGACGAGGTTGGCGCGGATCTGGCGTGTGGTACCGGCGGGATCGGTGTATTCGACGCCGACGGCGCGGCCGTTGTCGCGGACGATCCGGGTGACGGCGCATTGTTCCCGCACGTCGGCCCCGGCGTCGCGGGTTGCGGCAAGGAGCGCTGCATCCTGGTCGACCCGCGAACGCTGATGCCGTAGTCGATTCCGTCGACCTCGCGAAATTTCTCGGTGCGTCCCGCTCCGACCAGGTCGATTTGCAGGTGCGTCAAGCGAGACGGTTGGAGAGCGAGAATCCGGTCGAGGGCACCGACTTTCGCGACTTCGCTGACTCCCATCGGGAACAGCACGTGGGTCGAGAGGGTGTCGGACGGGAACGCTGCCCTGTCCAGCACGACGACCGTCCGTCCTGCCCGTGCGAGTGGTGCGGCCATTGCGGTACCTGCGCAGCGTGAACCGACGATCACGACATCGGCACGCTCGACGATCTCTGGCATGGAAGCCCCTTCGTAGGAAGATTGCCACCATTATTGCATCGATATAACAGTGATATAGCACTTTTCGTGCTAAAAACAGTGCGATGGCCACCCGCCGAACCGAATCACCCATGCACGTGCGCCTGCTCGAAAGTGCTGCCCACCTGCTCGCTTCCGAAGGCCCGAGTGGCCTGTCGACCCGAAAAGTTGCTGCAGCGGCAGGCACCTCGACGATGACGCTGTACTCCCAGTTCGGGTCCATGCCGGACCTGATCAAGGCCGTCGTCGACGAAGGGTTCGCGCGGCTCGCTGTCGAATTCGACCAGGTCCCGCAGACCGACGACCCCGTCGCCGACCTCGGTGGGGTCTTCTCTGCCTACCTGTCGAACGCGCGCGCCAACCCGGACCTGTACGTCGTGATGTTCGGGTCCGCGTCGTTGGGCGGCTACCGCGGAAGTCCCGACGACACCTTGCAGACCGGGCGCTACACCTACGACTACATCGTCGAAGCCGCCCGCCGCGCAGTCGAAGCCGGACGACTCGACGCACTCGGACCGGTGGCGATCGCGGCTCAGATCTGGAGCGCGCTGCACGGCTACGTGGTCCTCGAACTGGCTGGCTATTTCAAACCGCCCGAATCAGGTGTTCGCAACGTGCTCCAACCGATGCTGCTCAACCTCGTCGTCGGACTCGGCGACAGTCGCGAATCGGCGACGGAGTCCGCACGTTTGTGGTTTGCAGACGACTGATCGGGCATCCGTGTTGAGATGGGACGGCGGTCTGGGGTCAGGCCGCAAGTCTGGGAGGGTGTGGTGCGTGCCTACTGATCCGAATGTCTCGCCGCCCGGAAACGGTGCGTCACCGTTCGATATCGCGATCGATCACAACTCGTCGGCAGTTGCCCCCTACGAACAACTGCGATTGGCGATCATCGATCAGGTCCGGGCAGGCAATCTCGTTGCGGGAACCAAGATTCCGACGGTCCGCAAGCTTGCCGAGCAGCTGAAGCTGGCCGCGAACACCGTCGCTCGGGCCTACCGCGAGCTCGAACAGGACGCGGTGATCGAGACCCGTGGACGGCAAGGTTCGTTCATCAGCTCGAGTGGTGACCCCACGCGTGACCTCGCGGGTCGGGCAGCGACGGCGTACGTCGCCGAGATCCGACGGCTCGGGCTCACCGATCGTGACGCCGTCGCGATGGTCGAGACGGCGCTCGTTCGAGGTTGACGCAGGGATGGCGCTAGCGCCAACTCGGCAGCCAGAGCTGCTGTTCCCACATCGTCGTCGAAATCGGCAGCGCGGTGAGAATCGGCCACAGCCACACGAAGTTCGCGATGACGACGCCGATGTACAGACACACCGCAAGCAGACCGGTCGCTCGGCGTTCGTCTCCGTTTCTGGCCTTGCCGAGAATGTCACCAAGCGTCAACGCCAACCCCATCACGAGGAACGGCGCCAGCGCGGCGGCGTAGAAGTAGTACATCTGGCGATCGAGGGTGAGGAACCACGGCAGCAGTGCTGCGCCGTATGCGGTCAGCACCAGCGCGTAGCGCCAATCCCTGCCGACCAGCCAGCGCCACAGCCCCCAGGCGAGGACAGGAAATGCGAGCCACCACATGGCAGGCGTGCCGACGAGCATCACGGCCTTGACGCAACTGGTCTGACCGCAGCCGGTCACGTTGTCGCCGTCGGCATAGTAGTAGAGCATCGGCCGCAGACCCATCGGCCACGTCCATGGCTTCGATTCCCACGGGTGTCGGTTGCCCGCCGAATTGGTGAGCTCCTCGTGGAACTGCAGGACGTTGCCGCTGTAGTACCAGAGCGATCGCACCGCATCCGGAACGAACGCAAAGGCGCTGTCGGTGCCGATCTTCGTTCCGACGGCGTGACGGTCGATGCCTGTCTCGCTGGCGAACCACGCCCAGTACGTCGAGAGATATACCGCGATCGGGATCACGACGAGTGCATACAACGCGGGGCCGAGATCGCGAATGGCTGTGCCTCGCCAGGGCTTTCGGACTCCGTACGCACGTCTGGCAGCGATGTCGAGCGCAACGCACGCGATGCCGAAGAACGCGATGAAATACACGCCTGACCATTTGGTCCCGCAGGCAAGACCGAGCAAGACCCCCGCACCGAACCGCCACCAGCGCACGCCGAGTCGAGGTCCCGCCGCTGTGACACCGATACGACCCTGCGCCGCTGCGACTGCGAGACGCTGCCGCACTTGATCTCGATCGACGACGAGACAACCGAGCGCGGCAACGACGAAGACCGCGAGGAAGATGTCGAGCATGCCGAGGCGTGCCGATACGAAGGTGACGCTCTCGGCGATCATCAGGATGCCGGCGATCGCGCCGATCATCGTCGACCGTGACATGCGGCGAACGATGCGAACGACAAGCAGTACAAGCACTGTGCCCGCGACCGCCGCGGAGAATCGCCAGCCCCAGCCGTTGTAACCGAACAGGGCCTCGCCGACCGCGATCAACTGTTTGCCGACGGGCGGATGAACGACAAGTCCGTAGGCGGGATTGTCTTCGATCCAACCGCCTGTCAGCACCTGCCAGCCCTGCGGCGCGTAGTGCTTCTCGTCGAAAACCGGTGTGCCAGCGTCGGTCGGGTAGTTCAGGATCGTGAACCTGGTGATTGCAGCAACGACAGTGATGAAAGCGGTGACCATCCAGCCGCGCACGGTGTCGGTCGGGCCGAAATCGTGCGCGGGCAACACGGGTCCGGGGCTTGCTTTCGGACGATCGTCGACCGCATCGGTGACTGCGGTGGCGGTCACCGGCGCTCGTCCGTCAGCTGGGTCACGTACCCGATCGTATGCTGTCCGGAATGGGAACCGATCGAGCGGAGCAGGGCACGGGCGCGAACGCGCAGGTCGAGGCGGCGACTGGCCGACTTGTCCTTGCAGGTACGCCGATGGGAGAAGTTCGCGACGCGTCCGAACGGTTGCGTGAGGCTCTTGCGACGGCTGATGTCGTTGCCGCCGAGGACACCCGCCGGACCAAACAGCTGGCTCGTTCGTTGGACATCGTCATCACCGGCAGGATGGTCAGCTTCTACGACCACGTTGAGGTCGCGAAGATTCCTTCGCTACTCGACGATGTCCGCGCCGGACGGACGGTCCTGCTCGTGACGGATGCCGGGATGCCGTCGGTCAGCGATCCGGGGTACCGACTTGTCGCCGCCTGTGTCGAGGCGGGCTTGCCCCTCACCTGTCTGCCAGGCCCGTCCGCGGTCACGACTGCTCTCGCGGTGTCGGGACTGCCCGTCGAACGGTTCTGCTTCGACGGCTTCGCGCCGCGTAAGCAGGGTCAGCGCCAGGCCTGGTTTTCGACGCTCGCCGACGAAGAGAGGGCGTGCGTCTTCTTCGAGGCGCCGCACCGGTTGGCCGATTGTTTGGCCGATGCGGTCGCGGTGCTCGGCGCGGACCGGCGAGCCGCCGTGTGCCGTGAGCTCACCAAGACTTACGAGGAAGTGATCAGAGGCACCCTTTCGGAGTTGGTCGTGTGGGCACAGGACGGCGTGCGTGGCGAGATCACCGTCGTTCTTGCCGGCGCGCAATTGACTCCCAAGGACCCGGAGGATCTTGTCGATCGAGTCGAGGAACTTGTCACCTCGGGCGTCGGTCTCAAAGATGCGTGCGCGCAAGCAGCGACCGCGGGGGTATCGAAGCGGGAACTCTACGAAGCGGTGCTCGAGTCTCGCCGCGGTCGCTGAGGCGCTGGATCAGCCTGCCTGTCGTCGTCCTTCGACGTGATCGTTGCCGCGTAGCGATGCGCGCTCGGCTGCTGCCTGGCCCGCATACCACCCGGCGGAGTCGACGGGAGCTGTACGTGTCGGCTTGGTCGTCGGAAACAAACGCTCGAATTCTGCGTCCACCGCGGCACTTTGGCGAGCGAGGACGGGAAGTACTGCGCTGACCGCAATATCTGCTTCGGCAGCGGCCTGCGCCGTTGCCGAGGTACCGGTCATTCGCAAACGCTGACCGATCCGCACGGCGAAGCCGTAGAGGAACGCGCGTCGAAACGATGCCACCGACCCCGAGTCGCCGCTGTCGACCGCTCGTCGCGCAGCGTCGGCCATCGCTCTGGTTACCTGGACGAGCAGTGATGTGAACAGCAAGTCGGTCTGGTCGAGGTCGATCGCCGTTCCGACGCAGGTCGCGATCGCAAGCTTGTCGAACCAGACGGTCCTGACCCTGTTGGTCGACGCGATCTCGGAGAGCAGCAGCGCCTTCTCCTTCACGTACGGCGACTCGAGATGGACACGCCGGGTGTGGACGTCCGCTGCTGCAGACGTGTCGGCATTCGCCTGCAGTAGTGCCGCGGTAATCGCGTACTTCGTCATGAACTCCTGTGCTTTGGCGGTGAAAGTCTCTGCCTCCTCAGCGAATTCGGTCGATTCTGCTTTTGCGAGCAACGCGCGGATGCGGGCGAGCACCTTCGGATCGACGCCTACCCGCGGCGCGGTCGGTTCGGTCCTGCGCTCCGGCCACGTCGATGGCCGCGCGCATTCCGGGGCGAGCCGCGGCAGATAGCGCCACAGCTGGGTGACCGCGGTTCGTTGCAGCGAGCTCGAGCCGTCGGGCCCGGGTCGTGCTTCGATCTCGGCGACAGCGCGCAATTGCCGCAGCCACTGCTCGGGTGCACGATCTTCGGCTTTCGACATGGCGGCCTCGTACCGAATGGCCCAGACCGCGAGCCGGACCTCGCCCGCACCGAGTGATCGCCGGGTCGCGTGCATGATGTCGGCGGGCTGCCAACCCCGCTCGTATGCGCCCGCAAGCGCGTCGAGCACGGAGGTGCCGTCGGCCGTTGAAGCGACGGAGTGCAGTCCTCGAACTGATGTTCTATTAGTCATGTCGGGGAGTGTGCCGCATCTCACCGACAAGCTAGGCCGCTACGCGGCTCGTGAGTCTTTTCGGAGGGCCCGACCTCCAAAAAGACTGGCTCGAAAATGGGTAGGTGAGTGGGCAGGCGACAGCACCCGGCGCAGCCG
>NZ_JBIMSN010000045.1:0-9313 GCF_043944905.1 Antrihabitans spumae | reverse complement strand
AACAACGCCGAAAACACTCGCCGCTTGACTCTTAAAGCCTAGGGATGTCTCACGAGGCGCGAAGCGCCCTTGTCTATTTGTGCACCGGTGACCAGAACACGGCGACGGCAATGTTGAGCACGGTAAGTCCGAAGATGGCGTAGAACAACGCATCCGGAATCTTCGGCTTGCGGATGTTCGCCATGACGAGGACCAGGATCACCAGGCCGACAACGAGTTTCACGGCGACCTTCGCGTGATCGACGGTCGAATCGCCGGCTTCGAGAACGCCGACAAGGAGCAGGCCGGCGAGAAACGCGGTGCCCGACCCGTCACGCATCGGTCCGTTGATCCGTTTGTCGCTCGCCGACATCTGGACGAACATCCCACCCAGCAGTGCGCCGAAACCCAGAATGTGGACGAAAAGCAGAACGAGCCGCACGAACTCCATGGCGCTGAGCCTAAAACCGCGTCACGAATCCCGCAGGCGAGTGAGGACTTCGTCGTGCAACAGCCCGTTGGTTGCAACCGCGTCGCCGCCGTGTGGGCCTGGCGCGCCCGCGAGTGAGGTGAATCGTCCGCCGGCCTCGCGAACGAGGAGGTCGAGCGGCGCGAGATCCCACAGCGAGACTTCCGGTTCGGCAGCGATCTCCAACGCGCCTTCGGCGAGCAGGCAATAGGAGAAGAAGTCGCCGTAGCCGCGCACCCGCCACACGTCGTCGGTCAAATCGACGAACCGGTCCCGGAGTCCGCGATCTCGCCAGCCCGACAGGCTTGCGAAACTCAGGCTCGCCGACCCGAGACTGCCGACGGTCGAGACCGACAGCTGTTTCGCCTCGTCACCGTCGAATCTGGTCCACGAGCCGCCACCGGCGGCAGCCCACCAGCGACGCGCCAACGCGGGCGCGCTGACGACCCCGACGACAGGCACGCCGTCGTCGAGTAGCGCGATCAACGTCGCCCAGATCGGCACGCCGCGGACAAAGTTCTTGGTCCCGTCGATCGGGTCGATGACCCACTGCCTGCCTTCGAAGGTGACTGTGCCGCCGAACTCCTCGCCGAGCACGGCGTCGTCGGGTCGCTGTGCCGTGAGCGCGTCGCGCGTCACTCGCTCGACGGCGAGGTCGGCGTCGGAGACGGGCGTCAGGTCGGGCTTGTCGTCGATGCGGAGGTCGAGCGCACCGAAGCGGTCGCGAGTGATGTGGTCGGCCGCGTCGGCGATCAGGAGCGCGAGCTCGAGGTCGGCGCGGTACGGAGAATTCTCGGCGCTGGACACGTTTGTCACCGTACCGGTCCAGAAGTTTACGGTGCAGAATCTGCGGTTATGAGCCAACCAGTCCGCTTCGACGTGCTCTCCGACGTGCAGGGTGACGTGGCCGACCTCGATGTCGCGCTGGCCGCCTTCGCCGAATTTCCGCCTGCGGACCAGTTGCTGATCAACGGCGACCTCACGTTGCGGGGCTATCGGTGGCAGTGGGACGAGTTGATGGCCAGGCTTGCCGCGACGCCGCATCCGCCTTTGCTGTTCACGATCGGCAACCACGACTTCTATCTGCCGCTGCACAAGTGGCGCTCTAGTTCGACGGCGATCAACCGGTTTCGCAACTACACCGCCATGCCGGGGTTGTACTCGGCCCACGACGTCGGTGGCGTTCGGGTGTTGCGGCTCGGCTCGATCGACGGCCGCGAACGCGGTGGCCACGAAGTTGTACTCGGCGACGCACAGCTGCAGTGGCTCGCAACCGAATTGGCGGCGCCGCGGACTCGCGGACCGGTGCTTGTCGCGAGCCATCACGTGCTGCCGCGCACCATTTCTGCGACGGGGGACGACCCGGTCACCCAGGCGCCGAACGTGTATCAACGCGACTACGCGGAAGCGGATCGGCTACTCGAGATTCTCGGAGCTCATCCCGAAGTGTTGTTCCTGAGCGGGCACACGCACTGGAGTTTGTACCGCGACGACTGGTTCACCCGTCGCATCGTCGCAGGCGGCGATCCCGCCGGGTTTGCGGTCGCCAACACGGGTGCTGTCCAGTTCGGCTGGGAGGCGAACGGCCGCGGGGGCGAACAAGCGCACGACGACCCGCAGAACCAGGGTCTGCGGATCGTCGTCACCGACGATCAGGTTCGCATTCATGCACTGGATTTCGCTGCGCGCGTGGTGATCCACACCGTCGAGCTTGCGGTCGGATCAACCGACATTCGTCAGCTCAGCGGACTGACCTGGGCGGATGCCTTGAGCTGAAACAGCTCAGGAAGCAGTGACCTCGTTCAGCTTGCCCGTCGCGACGTCGAAGACGAACCCGCGCAACGACTCGGTCTTGGTGACGAACGGATTGTTCTCGATACGACGCAGCGACTGCCGCACATCTTCCTCGAGATCGGGGAAAGCCTCGGCGGACCAAGTCGGCTTGATGCCGATTTCGTCCTGGATGCCACGCTTGAAGTCGTCGTCGGAGAAGGTGAGCATGCCGCAGTCCGTGTGGTGGATGAGGATGATTTCCTTCGTCCCGAGCAGTCGCTGGCTGATCGCAAGCGAACGGATCTCGTCGTCGGTAACGACGCCACCTGCATTGCGGATGACGTGTGCTTCGCCGTCCTTCAGACCGAGAATACGGTAGACGTCGAGGCGGGCGTCCATGCAGGCGAGCACCGCGACGTTCCTACTCGGCGGCAGCGGAAGGGGTCCGCTGAACTCGGCGGCGTAGTCGGCATTGTTGGACAGGTATTCGTCGGTGACGGTCATGGTGTGGAAACCTCCGGGCAGTCATGACACGCGGTCACGAAAGTAGTCACGAAAAGTAGTCAGGTAAGCACCCGTGCATGAGCGCCGACTCCAAGGATGTCGACCGCCATAGAGGTCGTGGAAGGGTTCGAATCGACCTGAGCGGAAACCTATCCGGCAGGCACCTGGTGGCGAACTCAGTGCTTGTGCAAACTCGGCTGGTCGGACCGCCGGATGTCCGGTACGGCGCCGATGCCCGGTAACCTTGAACCTCGTGCATCCTGACGTAACGGCCGATCTCGCCGAGCTAGACACAACTCTCAAAACCATCGAGTCGGTTCTCGATGTCGAAGAGCTGCGCCGACGCATCGACGAACTCGAACACCAGGCAGCTGATCCGTCGCTGTGGAACGACCAGGAGCACGCTCAGCAGGTCACCAGCCAGCTGTCGCACGCACAGAGTGAACTGCGCAAAGTCGAGGACCTGCGGCAACGCCTCGAAGATCTGCCGGTCCTCTACGAACTCGCCGAGGGTGAGGAAGGCGACGCAGCGATAGCCGCGACGGCCGATGCCGACGCCGAACGCGCAGCCTTGCACGGCGATATCGAGGTCATGGAAGTACGGACCCTGCTCTCCGGTGAATACGACAAACGTGACGCATTGGTCAATATTCGAAGCGGCGCGGGTGGCGTGGATGCGGCAGACTGGGCCGAGATGCTGATGCGGATGTACATCCGCTGGGCCGAGAAACACGGGTACGGCGTGGAGGTCTACGACACGTCCTACGCCGAGGAAGCCGGCATCAAGAGCGCAACATTTGCGGTCAAGGCGCCGTATTCCTACGGCACGCTCTCGGTGGAACAGGGAACGCATCGGCTCGTCCGAATCAGTCCGTTCGACAACCAAGGTCGACGACAGACGTCGTTCGCCGAGGTGGAGGTGTTGCCGGTGGTCGAAACGACCGACCATATCGATATCGCGGAAGGCGACCTGCGTGTCGACGTCTATCGCTCGTCGGGTCCCGGCGGGCAGAGCGTCAACACGACCGACTCTGCCGTCCGGTTGACCCACATCCCGACCGGGATCGTCGTGACGTGTCAGAACGAGAAGTCGCAGCTGCAGAACAAGGTTTCGGCCATGCGGGTACTGCAGGCCAAACTGCTCGAGCGCAAGCGGCTCGAAGAGCGCGCCGAAATGGATGCGCTCAAGGGCGAGGGCGGCAGCTCGTGGGGCAACCAGATGCGCTCCTATGTGCTGCACCCCTATCAAATGGTGAAAGACCTCCGTACCGAATACGAGGTCAACAACCCGTCGGCGGTGCTCGACGGTGACATCGACGGCTTCCTGGAATCCGGGATCCGCTGGCGTATGAGTGAGCAGGCCTGACGTGCAGGTGCCGGGAATCGCGCCAATGACCGATATCAACGAATGGTTCAGGTCGAGTGGCTTGCAGATCGTGCTGCTCCTGGTCGGAGCCGTGCTCGTCGGACGATTCGTGACCTGGGGTCGCGATCGCATCACCGAACAGATCGACTCCAGCTTCCAGACCAGCGACGCGTTGGTTCGGACCGAAGCCGCTAAGCACCGCCATGCGCTGGCACAGGTCCTGACCTGGGTTGTGTTGACCTTGATCTACATCCTCGTCGGCATGCGGGTGCTGCAGAATTTGGGCTTCTCGCTCAACGGACTCGTTGCGCCGGCCGCAGTGCTCGGTGCCGCGCTCGGCTTCGGCGCGCAGCGAATCGTGCAGGATATTCTCGCCGGATTCTTCATCATCACCGAGCGGCAATACGGGTTCGGTGACGTGGTGGAGATCTCGGTGAACGGTTCTGCTGAGGTCGCGGACGGTACCGTCGAAGACGTCACGCTGCGCATCACGAAGCTGCGATCGACGGACGGCGAAATGATCACCGTCCCCAACGGGCAGATCGTGAAAGTCAAGAACCTGTCCAAGGATTGGGCGCGCGCGGTGGTCGAGATCCCGGTGCCCACATCGGTCGATCTCAACCTTGTGAACGAGGTCCTTCGTGACGTCGGTGCGAAGGCGTACCGGGAGAAGCGACTCCAAGCAATGCTGCTTGACGAACCGACAGTGATGGGAATCGAGAGCATCGAAGTGGATCAGGTCAACATTCGAATGGTCGCGCGGACCTTGCCTGGCAAGCAGTTCCAGGTCGGTCGCGATCTCCGGGTGCGAGTTGCGGCAGCACTGCGTCGTGAAGGACTCGGCGCCGCCGCAGCGGGTATGAGCGGTACTGCGATCGCGAGCGGCCCGGATACCCCGGAGGAGACCGCGTGAAATTGCACCTACGACGTTCCACCTGGATTCTCATCGCCGCGTGGGTTCTGACGTTGACCGTCTACATCCTCGTTCGCCCCGAGCCGACGACAATCGAGAATGCTCCTGCACCCGTCGCCCCCGTTGCCCCCGCCGCCGAGAATCGGAGCGAGCCAACTCGGGAGCCGACGACCGAACCGCCGACGACCACCACGCAGACCTCGGTGTCGCCGACCACCGCGGCACCGAGCAGTGGACCGTCCGCTCCCGGAAGCGAACTGCCGACCAGCGCTCCTGCAGATTCCGTGCCGCCGCCGCAGACGCAAGCTCCCAACGTCGAACCGACGGCTCCTGCAGGGGGATAAGAACGTGTCGGATGAATCGAGGCCCGACGGGCTACGCAAGCGGGCGTGGCTGACGACCAAGTTGCTGCGCCGACTGTTGCGGTTTCTCGCGTTCGTCAAGTTCGTCGACGTGACGGTGACCGGCCGCGAGGTCATCCCGAAGTACGGCGCGATCATCGTTGCCAGCAACCACATCTCGATGGTGGACGCCATCTTCCTGTGGGGCGCACTGCGGCGCCGCGCGGTCGCAGTCGCGATGGCAGAGCTGTGGACCATGCCGGTCGTGTCGTGGCTGCTGCGCAATCTCGGGCACATCCCGGTCATCCGTCGCAACGCCGATTCCGGCCGTGACGCCGTTGCAGCGTCGGAGTCGGTCTTGAATCATGGCGGTGTCCTGCTCATCTATCCGGAAGGTCGCTGCGTCAGCCCGGGCGACACCGAGCCGTACAAACCCGGTGTCGCGAAGCTGTCGATGAGTACCGGCGTCCCCATCATCCCGGTGGGTGCGATCGGCACGAACAAGGTCGTCCCGCTCAAGCGCGACCTAGAGGGTGCGAAGAAGTTCAACCGGAATCAGAAGGTGTGGATCAAGTTCGGCCAACCGATCGACCCCGCCGATTTCGACACGTGGGAGCAATTGCTCGCAGAAGTGCGTCGCAGCATCGTTGCGCTGGTCGAGTCGGAAACGGTCTGATGCGAGTCCGCCTGCCTCGGTTTCGATCCGCTTCGGTTTCGATAGCCCTGCTGCCCGCGTTGCAGCCGGAGCGAGGGTACGGGGAGAGCTAAACTGGCTCCCCGTGATCAGCGTCCAGAATGTGTCCAAGTCTTACAAGGCGTCCGGCAGGCCCGCCTTGGACAAGGTGAACATCGAAGTCGACAAAGGTGAGTTCGTTTTCGTCATCGGTGCGTCGGGTTCGGGAAAGTCGACACTGATTCGACTGCTGCTGAAGGAAGAGTCGATCACGTCCGGCGATATCAAAGTCGCGGATTTCCACGTCAACAAACTCGCTGCTCGCCGCGTGCCGAAACTGCGGCAGCGGATCGGCTGCGTCTTCCAGGACTTTCGGCTGCTGCAGCAGAAGACGGTCGAGCAGAACGTCGCTTTCGCACTCGAAGTGATCGGGAAGCCGCGTGCGGTGATCAAGCGGACCGTCCCCGAGGTGCTCGAATTGGTAGGCCTGGCTGGTAAGGCCGACCGACTGCCGACCGAACTGTCCGGCGGCGAGCAACAACGCGTAGCCATCGCGCGGGCCTTCGTGAACCGGCCACTGGTATTGCTCGCGGACGAGCCGACCGGAAACCTCGACCCCGATACGAGCCAGGACATCATGTTGCTGCTCGAGCGCATCAACCGCACCGGGACGACGGTGATGATGGCGACACACGACAACCACATCGTCGACTCGATGCGGCGTCGCGTGGTGGAACTGGATCTCGGCAAGGTGATTCGTGACGAGGCGCACGGGGTGTACGGCGTCGGCAGGTAGCCGGCCGACCCTCCCGAAGCTCACCGTCATAAGAAGAAAAGGAACTCGATTCCATGCGCGCCAGCTTCATTTTCAGCGAGGTCCTGCGGGGTCTGCGCCGAAACATCACGATGACCATTGCCATGATCCTCACGACCGCGATCTCGCTCGCGTTGTTCGGTGGCGGCCTGCTAGCCGTGCAGATGGCAGACAAGACCAAGGACTTCTTTCTCGACCGCATCGAGGTGCAGATCTTCCTCACCAACGATGTGTCCGATTCCGATCCGGACTGTGCCCAGGATCTGTGCAAGACGCTGCGAAGCGATCTGGAGAACACGCCGGGCGTCACGTCCGTGCAGTATCTGAACAAAGCCGATGCGCTGCAGGATGCGCGCGAACGGGTGTTCAAGAATCAGCCCGAGTTCGCCAACCTGATCAGTGCCAATGCGTTGCCTGCATCGATGAAGGTCAAGATGGAGAATCCGGAGCTGTATCCGGCGATCTATCAGCAGTTCAGTGCCAGGCCGGGTGTCGCCAACATTCTGAATCAGAAGGAACTGGTCGACCGGCTGGTGAGTGTGTTCAACGGTCTGCGCAATGCGGCGTTCGGTCTCGCGCTCGTGCAGGTGATCGCTGCGTTGCTGTTGATCGCGAACATGGTGCAGATCGCGGCGATGACCCGTCGGGCCGAAGTCGGCATCATGCGTCTGGTCGGCGCGACTCGCTGGTATACCCAGCTGCCGTTCCTGCTCGAGGCGATCGTCGCGGCGCTCGTCGGTTCGGTGCTTGCGATCGTCGGCCTGTTCGCCGCCAAGCCTCTCGTCATCGACAGCGCGCTGGGTGACCTCTATGCCAGCAATGTATTTCCGCCGATCACCGCGAGCGACATCCTGCTGATTTCCCCGTTCCTCGTTCTCGGTGGCATCGGGTTCGCCGCGGTGACCGCGTACGTGACGCTGCGGTTGTACGTGCGCGAGTAGCGCGACCGACGTGGTGCGTGGGTGGTGGCGGAATAAATCGATTGCCTCAGGACCTATTGTTGACTGGAGTTCATCCGACGTCCGGCGCGAAAGGGGCCCTGGCATGAAGGAAAAGGGCCGCAAGAACATCGCGACCAACCGCAAGGCGCGGCACAACTACTCGATCATCGACGTCTACGAGGCGGGTATCGCGCTGGTCGGCACCGAGGTGAAGAGCCTGCGCGAAGGTAAGGCCTCGTTGGTCGACGCGTTCGCAACGGTCGACGACGGCGAAGTGTGGCTGCGCGGGTTGCACATCCCGGAGTACACGGCGGGCACGTGGACCAACCATTCGCCGCGGCGCACACGAAAGCTGTTGCTGCACAAGCGCGAAATCGAGCACCTCGTCGGTAAGACACGAGAGGGCAACCAGACGCTCGTGCCGCTGTCGATGTACTTCGCCGACGGCAAGGTCAAAGTCGAGTTGGCGCTCGCTCGCGGTAAGCAGGACTACGACAAGCGCCAGGATCTGGCCAAGCGTGATGCCGAGCGCGAGGTGACTCGCGAACTCGGTCGCCGTATCAAGGGCATGCGCTGACCGCGATCCTGCTCGCTCTTACTGCCGCACTCAGCTATGGAGTCAGTGACTTCATCGGCGGTGTCGCATCGAGGCGGGTTGCAGCTCTTCGGGTGGTGATCGTCTCCTACCCGCTGTCGGTACTGATCGTGCTGCTCATCGCCCCCTTCGTCGGCGGCTCGTTGTCGACCGCGGGACTGCTGTGGGGTGCGGCGTCCGGCGTCGCGGGTGGTCTTGCGGTGTGGTGGTTCTACTTGGCGTTGGCGTCGGGTCCGATGGCGGTGGTGTCGCCGCTGACCGCGGTTCTCGTCGCCGGCATTCCGGTCGGTGTCGGCCTTGCGGCGGGGGAGCGACCAGCTGCGCTTGCGTACGGCGGTATCGCGTTGGCACTCGTCGCGGTCGTGCTGGTCAGCAAGGAATCGCCGGACGAAACGACGTCGGAGATCACCGGCGGGCGGGACATGCGTTTCACCAAGACGGTGGCGTGGCTGACGGTGGGGTCGGGCGTCGCGTTCGCGTTCGCATTCATCTTCTTGCACAAAATTCCCGAAGGCGGCGGTCTCTGGCCGGTGCTGGCCTCGCGCGCGACCGCGACGGTCGTCGTGTGGGGTGTGGCTCTGGCTGCGCGGCAGTTCTCACCACCGCACGGCGAGCCGCTGAAGCTCGCGATCTACGTCAGTTTCCTCGATGTCATAGCGACGACGGCGACGATGTATGCGTTCCAAGGTGGCCTGTTGTCGCTGGTCAGCGTCATAGCGTCGCTCTATCCCGCCGCGACGGTGATGCTCGCGATGGTGATGCTCGGTGAGCGGGTCGGGCGACTGCAGCAGGTCGGGATGGTGCTTGCCCTCGCAGCCGTCGCGCTCATTGCGGGGGCGTAGGGCGCTCCGCGCCTCGTGAGTCTTTTCGGAGGGTGGACCCTCCGAAAAGACTGGCTCGAAAATGGGTAGGTGAGTGGGCAGGCGACAGCACCCGGCGCAGCCG
>NZ_JBIMSN010000044.1:0-32460 GCF_043944905.1 Antrihabitans spumae | reverse complement strand
CACAATCACTTCGGAGTCATTTCACCTCCGATATGGATAACAGCGCCTCGTGGCGCACACGAAGGCATCGACAACCAATTGCACGCCGGCGGCGAAACGGGGGTCCTCGAAGCTGCGGCCCACACCGACGGGTGGGGAGAGCAGCAGCACCCATGCGGCCATCAGGGCGCTGAGTGCGACGAGTCCCGAGTCGATGGTGACCGTACGTGCCGTGTTCTTCGAGAAGGTCCGGAGCCAGACCAACGCTGCGGCAGCGGTGAGCGGACCGGCGCAGAGCATGATCAGTTGGGGTACAACCGAGACGCCCGGATACTCCCCACCGGCCCGGCCGAGCAACATACCGCCGAGGGTCGACACCGTATTCGCGGCAGCGATCAGCCACCACGGCGTCGCCACCTGCGGCTTGTGCCGGAAGATGCCGACGATGATGGCGATCGTCGAAAGGTTGGCGGTCGTCGCAAGCGGGAGTTGGTTCGTCGGAGCAGGAAGGACCGCAACCGCGGCTGCTGCGGCAACGGAAACCGCAAGGAACAGCCAAGCGGGTGCGCTCGGCCGCCGGGTGCTCATCGAACTCCTCGGGTTATCCACGCAGGTCTCGAGATCCCCACATCCAAGACGTGGCGAGTTCGGCCGATGCGACTGAACCCGAGACGAATAGCGCGATGTTATCTCGAGGTTTGCGGGGTTTTCGATGAAAGTCGTGGATTCGGGTACAGCACTTGCGAGGAATGTCCGTTTCGTGCTGTGCGCTAACACACTCGAAACGTGACGCGCCGTCTTCCTCACTGGACAGGCGCGCTTGCTTTCCGTAATCTTCCCGTGACCTCGAAAACCAGCCGAGCCGCTCCTGGCCCGGCATCGACGGTCACCGCCTAATCGAAGTCTTTGGACCTCGAGCCGGGGAACCACGTTCTCTGGGGTGAATCTCCCTGTACCGCTTGCGGTTTGGGAGTAGGGCTGCCCTTCCAGGCCCGAACCCGTCAGCTAACTCGGTCGGCGGACCGATGGAAGAATGGAGATTACTTTCTGTGGCTAAGCACAGATTGCAGCGCGAGTCGAGCGTCAGTCGAACCGTGCGAGGGGCAGTGATCGCAGGCGCGGTCACCGCTGGAACTGTCGGTCTGCCCGCGGTGCCGGCAATGGCCGCGACCGTGACGATTCCCGGCATCGGCGATTTCAACGTCCCGGATATGCCGCAGCTTCCGGTCTTCGCGGCACCCGAACTGCCGCCGCTGCCGCAGTTCCAGGGCCTACCCGGAATTCCGCCACTGCCGCAGGTCGCGGAGTCCACCGGCGAGCGCGCACTCGATGCCGCACGCACGAAGGTCGGCGCGCGCTACTCGTGGGGCGGTACCGGACCGAACGCGTTCGACTGCTCCGGTTTGGTGCAGTGGGCCTACAAGCAGGCGGGCATCAATCTGCCGCGTACGTCGTTCGAGCAGGGCACGGTCGGTCAGCCGGTTTCGATCAGCGACCTTCGTCCCGGCGATATCGTCATCTCGAACGGTGGCGGTCACGCGTCGATCTACGCGGGCGACGGCCAGATTCTCGAAGCCTCGACAACCGGTGTTCCGGTGCAGTTCTCACCCCTGAGTTCGCAGTCGTTCTACGCGGCACGCCGCATCTGATTTCGACGGTCGACGCGACCGCGGCTGCGGTCGACGTCGCCTTCGTCAGGTGTGTTGAGTGAGGGGACCTCCAACTCGTCTGTCTACGATGGGTTTCGATGCGATCTGACATCGGAGGCGGAGGGGGTGACATGAGCGAGCCCGGTCAACCTTCGCGTGCCGGTACCCGATTCGGGCCTTACCAGTTGCAGAGACTGCTCGGCAAGGGCGGCATGGGTGAGGTGTACGAGGCCTACGACACGGTGAAGGACCGGACGGTCGCGGTCAAGCTGCTCCCTGAGTCGCTTGCGAAGAACCTCGACTACCAGGAACGATTTCGCCGCGAGTCGCGGGCCGCCGCCCGATTGCAGGAGCCGCATGTCATCCCGATCCACGACTGGGGTGAAATCGACGGGGTTCTCTACATCGACATGCGACTGGTCCCTGGTGAGGACCTGCGTGCGGTGCTGCGGCGCGAGACGCTGCTTTCTCCCGCACGCGCGGTCGGCATAATCGGTCAGATTGCAGCTGCACTCGACGCGGCGCACGCCGATCATCTCGTCCATCGTGATGTGAAGCCTGAAAACATCCTGCTCACCGCCAACGACTTCGCCTATCTCGTCGATTTCGGAATTGCGAACAACGAGACCGATCCGAGTCTGACGAAAGTCGGCACGGCGATCGGCTCCTATGCCTACATGGCGCCGGAGCGTTTCGACTCCGGCGGCGTCACCAAACGAGCCGACATCTACTCGCTGGCGTGTGTGCTGCACGAATGTCTGACCGGCGCACCGCCGTATCCGACCACAAGCGTGAGCGTGCTGATCATGTCGCATGTGAACGCGCCGCCGTCGCGACCCGGTGCGCACCAGCCAGGCATCACGCCAGTTCTCGATGCTGTCGTAGTTCGAGGTCTGGCCAAGAATCCGGCGGACCGATTCGAGTCCGCGGGCGACTTCGCTCGTGCCGCGCAGCAGGCGCTCATCGGTACCGGCCCGGACGGTGTCTACATACCTGCTCCGCCGACAGTGCCGAACGCGCCTGTGTTCGGTGAACGCAATCAACCTCCGCAGCCGATGCCGCCGGGCGGTTCGCGGAATGCGCCACCGCCGTTGCCCCCGCCACCGAACTGGCAGCAGCCGAGCGGTCAGCCGTACGCGCCTCCGACAAAGTCGTCCGGGTCGCGAATCGTGGTGGGGGCTTTGCTCGTCGTCCTGCTCGCACTCGGCGTGATCTTCGGCTGGATCTACCTGACGAGGTCGGGCGACGACGGGTCGGCCACCGCGCGGGACGGCGTCACGACGTCGGAATCCTCGAGCGAATCGACGAACCCGCCACCGACGACCGCGGAACAGGTATCGCTGCCCTCGGGAGCGCAGCCGTGCGATCAGCTCTATCCGGAGACGTCGGCATACACCGCATCGGCGAAAGGCACGCTCATCACGTCGTGCCCGTTCGCCGAAGAAGTTCGTGTCGCCTATGCGGGTAGCGGGCCGCCAGGGGAGTCGCGACCGGTGGTCGCCATCAGCCCGGTGACGCAGCAGGCCTACACGATGGACTGCACGGCGAGTGGTCCGCTCGTCACCTGCACAGGAGGGGACAACGCGGTGGTCTATGTCTACTGAGCGGCGGCGACGATGGTCGTCCGGCATCGCTGCCGTCACGGTTCTGGTCGCACTCGGCACCGGTTGCCAGTCACCCGAGCGAGCTACGGACGGTACTCCCGCTGCGCAGCCACCGACTGTCTCGAGCGATGGATCCCCGTCGGGGTCGGCGACCGTGCCTCCGACGGCATCGACAGCGGCACCGGGGTTGCCGCAGCTCCAAGCCAGCTTCGAGGAATTGCAAGCGACGCTCGCAGGCACGGTCGGTGTCGCAATCGCTCCAGTTGGGGCGGGTGGGGATCCGATCATGTTGGGCGAGTGGACAAGTGGTCCAGCGTGGTCGACCATCAAGGTGCCGTTGGCGATTGCAGCGTTCAGGCAGGTCGGCTCGGGCGCATCGAAATACGCCACCCCAGCGATAACGCAATCCGATAATGCTGCAGCAGAACAGCTTTGGGAGCAGCTAGGCACACCCGCTCAGGCAGGACCCGCCGTTCAAGCGGTTCTGGTCGAAACCGGTGACGAGATCACGACCGTCCAGCAACGCAAGATTCGACCGGAATACTCGGCCTTCGGGCAAACCGAATGGTCACTGGCAGAACAGGTTCGGTTCACGGCCGACCTGCCGTGCCTCCCGCTGGCGGCACCCGTCGTCGACCTGATGGGATCGATAGCACCAGACCAGCAATGGGGTCTCGGGGCCGTCGATGGAGCGAAGTACAAGGGTGGCTGGGGTCCGGGCGCTGTCGACGGCGGCTACCTGGTCCGCCAGTTGGGATTGATCACAACGCCGACCGGACAGATCGCGATCTCGATGGCGGCTTCGCCGAAATCGGGCACTTTCGAGGACGGCACCGACATGCTGACCGAGATCGGCCAGTGGCTCTCGAAGCACGTATCCGAATTGACGCCGGGGAACTGCGCATAGGCGCTCCGCGCTCGTGAGTCCTTCCGGAGGGCCCGACCACCGAAAAGACTCACGAGCGGCGTAGCCGCCCTGTGCGAACCGAATGGGCGTCGCGTCCGTATTACCGTGCAGCGAGCGTGTGGTGTCCGCTCCTTCTGGCCCGCATAGCGGCCGATCGATCGAACGTTTACCCACCCTAGGGTGCATTTTCCGTATCCGTGATACCTATGCCTACCTCGTGCCACAAGTAGGTAGTGTTCGCCGATGTGGTGCGGGGGTCACTTCCCGCAATCTAGTTCACATGACTACTGCGACAGGATCTTCCGCTCGCCTCCGCCTGGTTGCGGACACCGAGCGTTGCGCACCCCATTGCGCTCGGCTGTGCACGGACGAGGGAATGGCTGCCATCATGGCTGCCGACCGCGGACTGCTGCAGTGGCGGGCAACCAACAGCCTCGGCGATTCGGGTCTGGCAGAACAAGCGGTGCAGGAGACCTTCCTGCGGGCGTGGAAAGCGTGCCGGACGTTCGACGATCGAGCGGGATCGGTGCGGGCCTGGTTGCTCGCGATCCATCGCAACCTCGTCATCGACATTGCGCGAAGCCGCGCGATTCGGCCCGGCGACACACATTGGGACGAGATCGACGATCTGATGAGCCACACCCACACGATCGCCGACTTCACGAACGCACTCGCCGAATCCTGGTACGTCGAGGAATTGCTCGATCGACTACCCGCATCGCAGCGTGAAGCTGTTGCACTCGTCGTCGTCGCCGATCGGCCGTACCAGGACGTTGCTACCGAACTCGGTGTCCCGGTCGGCACTTTGAAGAGTCGAGTGCACTACGGGTTGCGCACCCTGCGCGGACAGCTTGCCGTCACCGACGCTGCTTAGGCGTCGCGCGTCCGGTCCACCGTGGCCTTCGGCGATTCGGCTGAGAAATAGGCAGTCGGTACCGATGTACGAAGGCCTTGGCGGGGCGAAAATTGAACCGAAACCGCGACGGACAGCCCATCCGACGGTCGACTTCCAACAGAGGATTCACCATGAAACGCCGAGGCCCTTTGCTGACCCTGGCGGCCGCAGCCGTCCTGGGCATGGCATTACTGATAACCAACATCTCGAAGCAGGAAGAACCGAACAAACCGGCGCCCGCAGCGCAGTCGCAACCGGCTGTCGCGGAGTCGGCAGGACCCACGCCGACGACCGGCGACGCTCCGGCGGCGGCCGCGCCGTTTCCGGCGAAGCAGGACTACGTCGACAACGAGATCGCGACCGCGACCGGGGTGATCACGCTGTCGATCACGATCGAGGGTGACAAAGCGATTGCCTATGCGTGCGACGGCAATACGATCGAGACCTGGCTGAAAGGTAGCGCCGTCGGTGGCGAGTTGTCACTTGCGAACGCAGACAACACGTCTCGCCTCGACGGCCGTCTGGACGGACCCGACCTGGCAGGCACGCTGTTCATCGGTGACAAGAGTTGGCCGTACGTGGCCGCGCCGGTGGCACCGCCCGCGGGCATCTACGTGAATACCGTCGACGGGTCGCGGCAGAGCTGGATCGTGGCAGCGGACGGCACGGTGACCGGCGTCCAGCGCGGACCCGGCGGTGTGACGGCGCCGGCCCCGGCGTTGAGCCCGAACGGGACCGCCGTCGTCGACGGCGAGACTGTGACGGCCGTTCAGGTGAGCGGCGGTGACGTCGATGTCTTCTGACGACATCACGGTTGTCCAGCGCACGTCCCGCGGACCGTCCGCGGGTGCGATCCTGGTGCCGTTGCTGATCGGAGCGTTGGTAACGGTCGCACTCGGGGTGTACTCGAAGGTCCACAACCCGCAGTTCTTTTCGATCAACGTCGCTGGATTTTCGGGTCCTCTTGCCGTGAAGTCGTGGCTCGGCACGCTCGCCGCGGCGCTGGCCGTGCTCCAGTTGTTCTCTGCGGCAGCGATGTACGGCAAGATTCCGGCAATCGGGTCGCCGCAGTGGATCGGTGTCGTGCATGTCTGGTCGGGGCGACTCGCCGTGCTTGCCACCGTTCCAGTCGCGGTCCACTGTCTGTACGCACTCGGTTTCGAGGACACGACGACACGGGTGTTGGTGCACTCGTTGCTCGGGTGCTTCTTCTACGGCGTATTCACCGCAAAGATGCTGCTGCTGACCAAGCAGGGGTTGCCGGGCTGGGTCATTCCAGTGTTCGGTGGGGTGGTGTTCGCCGGACTTATCGGGTTGTGGCTTACGTCGTCGCTGTGGTTCTTCCAAGAAAAAGGCATCACGTTCTGATGTAGTGAACCCGAAGCTCTGCTACCACGTGAAGAGACAGTGCAGCTGCGTCGACAGCCCTCGACGCAGCTGACAACCACGACCACGATTACGGAGTTACGACATGCAACTCGACGACCCTCAGCTCACTCGCCGGACAGTTGTTGCCGGCGCGGGAATTGCCGCAGCTGCCACCGCGCTGGCGGCGTGCACCACCTACGGTAAGGATCCGGCGGCGCCTGCCGGATCTGCAGCGACACCCGCGCCGGTGGTGCCTGCGCCAGCGAACGGTGCAGCTCCCGTCGATGCCATCGCCAAGACGTCCGACATTCCCGTCGGCTCGGGCAAGATCCTCGGCGATATCGTCGTCACACAACCGACTGCCGGGGATTTCCGCGGGTTCTCCTCCACGTGCACGCACCAGGGTTGTCTCGTCAACGCGATCACCGACGGCACGATCATCTGCCCGTGTCACGCGAGTTCGTTCAACCTCGACGGCACGGTCGCGGGTGGTCCGGCACCATCGCCGCTGCCGGGTATAGGCATCGCCGTGCAGGGTGACTCGATTGTGAAGACGTAGCTCCTCGAGAGTCCGCCGATACCCGATCGAAGCGCCGAGTGTCGCCTCGACACGCCTCCTTCCCCGAACAACAGTTCCGTAACGGCCTGCTCGCAGCCTTGTCACTTGAGGCCAATGTTGCGACAGTGGCTAACGGGACTGATGTCAACTAGTGGGGAAGGAGGCGGCGCGGCGATCTTGTCGTGTCGATCCGAATGAAGAAAAGCCTTATGAAAGCCGGGCTTTGCCTCGCTGTCGCATCGACGTTGGCGTTGCCCGCTACTGCGCATGCCGCACCGACGAAGCCCTCTTCGCCGACAACACCGACCGAAACGACGGAGCCAGCTGCTCCTGCCGACATGAGCACGAAGCTCGCCGGACGCACGGTCTTCCTCGATCCGGGCCATCAGGGCACAGGACATTCCGAAAACCTGTCGCGCCAGGTCGACGACGGACGCGGCGGCACGAAGGATTGCCAGACCACCGGGATGACCAGTATGAACGGCATCCCCGAGCACACCATTGCGTGGAACGTCTCCCAGCTGATCAAGACATCGCTGGAAAGCCTCGGTGCGAGCGTTGTGCTCAGCCGCAACGACGACACCGGGTGGGGTGGGTGCGTCGACGAACGTGCCGCGGCGGCAAGCAAATCGGGCGCGGACGTCGCGGTCAGCGTGCACGCCGACGGCGCGCCCGCCGAGGATCACGGCTTCCACCTCATCATCCCGCAGCTACCGATACCGGATGCTGCCGCGGACAAGGCGCAGTCCGAGGGTGGCCTCGCTGCGTCGAAGGACGTGCGTGACGCCTACGTGAAGGCAGGCTTCAGCCCGGCCAACTACGCCAACGTGGTCGACGGACTGCAAACGCGAAGTGACGTTGCGGGTCCCGCGCTGACGACGGTTCCACTCGTTTTCGTCGAGATGGGCAACGGCGCGAACACCGAGGACGCGGCGCTGCTGGAGAACGGCGACGGCCAACTGAAGCACGCGATCGCCATCACCACCGGCATCGTGACCTACCTACTCGGTGACAATTCCGACCTCACGACCCCGGCCCGTGGTACACCGCCGAGTTCGAAGACCGAATCCACGACACCGGACGAGTTCTCGGACGAGTCGTCGGACACCGAGACCACCACGACTCCGAAAGCCAAGACGACTCCGAAAGCCAGTACGCCGAAGGCGGACAAGTCGGGGACCGGAAGCTCCGGTGACTCTGTGCCTGCAACGATCATGGAGATCGTGCGCCCGCTGCTCAATGCACTCGGTGTAGGTAGCGCCGAGTCGATGGTCGACGACGAGATGTTCGGCCTGGTCTCGAATTTGGCGAGTCAGCTACTCGGGCTCGGGCTCGGTGCCTTTCAGGGAACTCGCTAGTCCGCCTGTTTCGGAAGCTCGCCCCGTCGCAGAAACGCCGACAGTGCGGCACCGACTGCGTCGGGATTCTCCACCTGAGGATAGTGACCGGTCGGTGGCGCGGCGTCGAGCACCACGAACTCCGCGTCGGGTAGCCGCTCGCGTAGCCGTGGCAGCACGTGGCCTCCGCTGACGGGATCGGCCGGGCCCCAGACGAACAGTGTCGGGCCGGCGTAGGACTCCAACGCCTGCTGCCAACGCTTCGCATGGACTTTGCGTTCGTCGATGTACTGCAACAACGCGTGCTGGACTCGTTTGCCGCGGTTGCTCGAGGTCGACACCCACATCTCGTGCAGGACATCGTCGGCCACAGGCCTGCCGAAAACCTTCCGCAGCGATGCCGAGTAGGTACGTTCGCTGGCGGCGCGGGACAGCAACGCGCCGATCGGACCGTGGATCAACTTCTGAATCCTGATGGGACGGTGCAGGTCCGGGTACAGACCTCCGTTGAGCCAGGTCATGGACGTGATCCGAGCGGAGCGCCGCGCAAGCAGTTCCTGCGCAACGCTCACACCGTAGTCGTGTGCGACCAAGTCGGTTTCGCTGATGTTCAGTGCCGCCCACACCCCCTCGACGAGCGTCGCCTGCTCGGTCAGCAGGTAGTCGTGTGGATGTGGCTTGTCGCTCGCGCCGAACCCGAGAAAGTCGAGAGTGGTTACTCTGCAACCAGCTTCGACGAGGGCGGGTAGGACCAGCGACCAGTCGTGCGAGGAGGTCGGGAAGCCGTGCAGCAACGTCACGGGCCGACCGTCCGATGGCCCGTCCTGACGCACGAAGAGCGTGTGCTCTCCGACCTGCATCCTGTTGCCTGCGGCGATCCACTCTGTCAGCGTCGGTTCCACGACTGCAGGCTACGCCGCGCCGAACGTCGCAACCCCGGCGCTAGGGTGGTCGTCGTGAAGAACCCGATTCCCGTCGTGATCGTCGCGGGCTACCTCGGGTCGGGTAAGACGACGCTGCTCAATCATCTGCTGCACAACAGCGGTGGTGCTCGCATCGGTGTCGTCGTGAACGACTTCGGCAGTATCAACATCGACTCGATGCTTGTCGCCGGCCAGGTCGACTCGATGGTGTCCCTCGGCAACGGCTGCCTCTGCTGCGCAGTCGACGTCAGCGAGATGGACGACCTGTTCGCCCGGCTTGCGCACCCCCGATCCGAGATCGACGTCATCGTCGTCGAGGCAAGTGGACTCGCTGAGCCGAAGAGTCTGATCAGGTTGGTTCTCGGCAGTGCCAATCCGCATATCGCCTACGGGGGACTGATCGAAGTTGTGGACGCGGCCGAGTTCGCCGAGACACGCGAGCGGCATCCCGAAATCGATCAGCACCTGCGGCTCGCCGACCTCGTCCTCGTCAACAAGGCGGACAGGGTTGCTGCAGAACAGCTTTCGGCGACGGTCGCGACGATTCGCGGCATCGTCGAGCAGGTTCCCGTGCTCGCAACCGCCGAGGCGCGGATCGATCCGCGGCTGCTGTTCGACCCGAAGACGGTGCCTGCGACGGGACAGCTGTCCCTCGACCAGCTACTGATCGAGGACCATCACCACGAGCCAGGCGAACCGCGAACCCACCGGCACCTGCACGACGATTACAACAGCGTGAGCTTCGTAACGCCGACGCCGCTGCATCCGGTCAGGCTGCTCGAGTTCCTGGAGGACCTACCGGTCGGAGTGTTCCGGGTGAAGGGTTTCGCCAGGTTTGCCGTCGCCGGCGAGAAGCGAAAGTTCGTCGTGCACAACGTGGGCCGTCATCTGCGTATCCGTGCGACGCGCTGGGTCGCGAGTGACCTACGGGAGACGCAGTTGGTGGTCATAGGCACGAAGCTCGATGTGGAGGCGATCCGCGGACGACTCGACGCCGCGGTGCACACCGGCACGGTGCTGGAGCAGCAGGCGATGCTCGGCATTCACCGATACCTGGAGCGTTAGCGGTCGTCGCGGTGTTGATCCGGCGGGGGCAGAAACGCGATCGACAGCAGTGACTTCACGAACGATCGCAGTGCTTGTTCGTCGGCGGTGTCGACGATCCCGTCCGTGGTGATGAGCGAGGCGATGATGCGGAAGGCCCACTCGGAGATCGCGCGCGGGCTCATCTTCGCCAGTTGCTCCGGTGTGAACAACCGCTCGAAATGTGGTGTGAGAGCGCCGGTTGCAACCTCGACGATCGGCTTCGATCTGGTTGTGAACCAGGGGAGGACGATCTCCGGACTGTCGCGCAGCCCCTTCTGCAGTAGTTCGTGATCGCGCGCGTAGATGACCGTGTAGACGATCGCGTCGACGAATCCGACTTCGAGCAGCTTCTCGCGGCCGCGGAGGATCGGGTCGAGAACAGCTAGGTACTTGGTCAGTTCGCGCTGGAACAGTGCGTCGACGATTGCGGCCTGGTCGCCGAAGTACTTGTACAGAGTCGGACGCGAGAACCCTGCGCGCTGCGCGATGACGGCGTGCAGGCGTGTGTTGTAACCGTTTTCGACAAGGCACAGTTCGGCGGCATCGAGGATTCGCTCCCTGATGCTCGCGGGATCTACCGAGTTGGCCGAGGTCACTGGCGTGATTGTAAATGCACCCGCTTCTGGTGTGGCCAATGTTAACGATTGTCACAGGTATTCCTTGACCGACAGACTCGGCAGGTTTACGTTTTAGGGACCAACGAAAACAATCTGCGCGAGCTGGTTCAACGACGAACACGAGGGTGCGACGATGACGCGAGCTGTCGACAAAGAGACCGTAGCGAGCAGGCTCCTCAAAGGGTCGATCAAGCATTCCTACGCGCCGGCCGTCGATATCGATTGGGACGCACCACTTCACGAGGGAAAGTATTTTCTTCCGCCCACCGTGCTTTCGCTGTATCGGACGCCGATGTGGGAGACGATGAGCGAAGCGCAGCGTATCGAGCTGTCCCGCCAGGAGGCCGCGAACATTCTCAGCGTCGGCATCTGGTTCGAGAACATTCTCAACCAGGCACTGTTGAGGTCGCTGCTGCACAACGACCCGAGTTCGCTGCACTCGCGGTACATGCTGACCGAGATGGGCGACGAATGTCGACACATGACCATGTTCGGGCGAGCCATCGAACAGATGGGTGCAAAGCCGTACCAGTTGCACTGGTATCAGAGTGTCGTCGTGAATATCCTGCCCAAGTTCTTCCGCGGCACGATGTTGTGGGTCGCTGCGCTGATCGGTGAGGAAATCTTCGATGCGACGCAGCGGCGCGTCCTCGACGACCCCGAACTGCAGCCGATGATCAAGCGGCTCATGCAAATTCACGTCACCGAGGAATCCAGGCACATCCGGTTTGCTCGCGAAGGTGTCCGGCGTCGTGCCGCAGAGACCCATCCGATCGAGCGGCTGTGGGTCGGTTCGATCAACGGCGTCGGTGGACCGCTCTTCCAACGCCTGTTCACCAATCCCGTGATGTACAAGCGTGCTGGACTCGATCCGGTTGAGGCGCGGCGTCAAGCGCGGTCCAATCCGCACTTCCAGGACGTCCAGAAACGTGGATTCGAAAGCCTCGCAGCATTTCTCGCCGAGAACGGCTTGATGTTGGCGCCTGCGCGCGCATTGTGGCGACGCGGCCGGTTCCTGTGAGTGAACGCTTTCACGACGTCCTGATCGTCGGGACCGGGTTCGCCGGCCTCTGTATGGCTATCAAGCTGAAGGAGTCGGGTCGGCACAACTTCGTCGTGCTGGAGAAGGCCGACCGCGTCGGCGGAACGTGGCGAGAGAACACCTACCCGGGCTGTGGTTGCGACGTCATGTCCCTGATGTATTCGTTCTCGTTCGCGCCGAATCGCAAGTGGACGCGGATGTACGCTCGGCAGCCCGAGATTCTCGACTACATCGAGCGCGTCGTCGCGGAATACGATCTGGCGCAACATATTCGATTCGGTTCCGAGGTGATCGCCTACGATTTCGACGAGGCAGCGGACCTGTGGCACGTCAGGACGCGCGGCGGAACCTCCTACACAGCGCGGATCGTCGTCGCCGGGCCTGGCCCGCTCCACAAGCCGAGCATCCCGACCTTCCCCGGCCGAGAAACGTTCACAGGTCCTACGTTTCACTCCGCCGAGTGGGACCATTCCGTCGATCTGACAGGCAAAAGGGTCGCCGTCATCGGCACCGGCGCAAGCGCTGTCCAGTTCGTACCCGAGATCGCCAAGCACGCCGCGCATGTCGACGTCTTTCAGCGCACGCCGCACTGGATCCTTCCGAAGCTGGACCGCGCAATCTCGCGACGGGAGAAGCAGGCCTTCGACCGGGTGCCAGGTGTTCAACGTGCATACCGCGGCGCCATCTACTGGGCACACGAATCCCTGATTCTCGGATTCATGCATCCGAAGCTGATGAGAGGACTCGAATCGGCTGCCCGTGGCCTGCTACACAAACAGGTCTGCGATCCCGAGCTTCGTGCGGCCCTCACTCCCGACTACACGATCGGTTGCAAGCGAATCCTGGTGTCCAGCAACTACTATCCAACGCTGCAGCGCTCCGATGTCGACCTGGTGACCGCCGGAATCGCGGGATTCACCGAGACCGGTATCCGGACCGTGGACGGCGAAGTCCACGATGCCGATGTCGTCGTCTACGGAACCGGCTTCGAGATCAGCGAAAGGTTCACCCACGAGCACATCGTCGGCCGCGGTGGCCTGAGCATCACGACGGCCTGGCGTGACGGGATGGAGGCCTATCTGGGTGTGGCGGTCGCGGGATTCCCGAACTTCTTCCTCATGATGGGACCCAACTCCGGTGGCGGGAATCAGTCGATCGTCTTCGTGATCGAGGCCCAAGCGCGTTACATCGTCGAGTGTCTGGCGATGATGGCGGCTCAGGACGCCACTCGCATCGAGGTTCGCGCGGGCATGCAACGCGATTTCAATCGACAGGTACATGCCAAACTCGAAGGCTCGGTGTGGAATTCGGGTGGCTGCGAGAGCTGGTATCTCGACGAGACAGGGCGCAATCGCGCCGCATGGCCGGGGTCGAGTGTGTCGTACTGGCGCCGAATGCGCTCGCCCGAGCGGCGGGCCTACGAGTTGAGCAGCGTCGACGAACGCGAACCCGACACCGAATTCAGTGGTGCCGCAATACTTTCCGCAGGGGAGCGGACGCGACCGGTCGACGTTCACCTCAACGGTCACCTGGAACCCCTCGACGGCAAGTATCACTGGTACGGACGAGTGGTTGGCGACATCGACGAGTTCAAGAAACCGAACGGATCACCGCTGCTGCTGACCATCGGCGACGGACCCGCAACGCCCGCCGCGTTGGCGGACAAGGATCCGTGGGGCAACTACCGGATCACCGGAGTCGGTCGGGCACCGTGGGAATCGACGGCCGTCGTCGGTTCCGGCTGAGCGAGGGCGCTCGTCAGATGCCGACCCACTCGCTGACGCCGTCGGCGAAGTGCTGCCGCTTCCAGATCGGTACTTCGTGCTTGATGCGTTCGACCAGCTCGGCACACGCGGCGAAGGCTTCGGCGCGGTGTGGCGCAGCGACGGCAGCAACGAGAGCCAGGTCGCCGATCGACAACGACCCGACCCGATGGATGGCGGCCACGGGCAGGCCACTCGAGGCAGCGACGTCGTCGCAGCAGGTCTTCAGAAACTTCTCCGCATCGGGGTGCGCCTGATATTCGAGCAGCGACACCGCTTGCCCACCATCGTGATTGCGCACCACCCCGGTGAAGACGACAACCGCGCCATGTTCGGGTCCGGCGACCGCATCGTCCACGACCGCAGCGTCCAACGGTTCCGACGAAATTCGGGCGAGCTGTGCCGTCATTGGTTTGCGCCATCCTCGTGGGGGCCGCCACCGGCGACCTGATCGACAAGGTGCCCGAGAATCGGTTCGAGCACAGCTAGCCCGTCCCGAACGCCGCCGGGGGAGCCAGGCAGGTTGACCACTACCGTCGTGCCGACCAAACCGGCAACGCCACGACTCAGCGATGCATGTGGGAACTTCGCCGCTCCGCGCGCGCGAATCGCCTCGGCGACGCCGGGCAGCTCGCGGTCGAGGATCGCGAGTGTGGCTTCCGGTGTCGCATCGGTCGGAGATGCGCCGGTCCCACCTGTGCTGATGACGACAGCAGGTGCTCCTGTCAGCGCGTCGGCGAGCCCTGTCTTGATGTCCGCGTCCGCGTAGACGAGTGGTCCGCGGGCCGTAAACCCCTGTCCGGTAAGCCATTCGATGATCTGGGGTCCGGTTGTGTCGGCTCTGGTGCCATTCGCGCCGCCGGTCGAGGCGACGAGGACGACCGCGGACCTCGGACCGAGTTCTGCCGGAGCTTGCGTCGGCGTTCGTTCCCAGTGTCCGCGTTTGCCGCCGTCCTTGGTCAACAGCCGAACGCCGTCGATGCTCGCCGCCGGATCGACCGCTTTCACCATGTCGTGCAACGTCAATCCGGCTATCGCGACGGCCGTCAAAGCTTCCATCTCGACGCCGGTCGGCCCCTTGGTCTTCGCCGTTGCCTCGATCGTGATCGAGGTTTCGGTGAAGCCGAACGACACCTCCACCGACGACAGCGCGAGTTGGTGACACAGTGGGATCAGCTCGGAGGTCTTCTTGGCACCGGCGATACCCGCGATCCTGGCCGTCGCGAGCACGTCGGCCTTCGGCATGTCGTCGGCCCGTACGAGCGCGACAACGGCTGCGGTCGTTCGTAGTTCACCGGCAGCCACAGCGATGCGCGCAGTGTCGAATTTCGCGCTGACGTCGACCATCCGCGCGCGTCCCTCGCGGTCGACATGCGACAGTTCGCTCACAGCTCTTGTACCTGCACGTGTGCACCAGCTTCCAATGCCGTCACTTCCGCGGGAATGTCGATGAGAACGTCGGCCAGCGCCATTCCGGCGACCAGATGCGAACCCGGTCCCGAGACGAGTTCGACCGTGTCACCGACCCTGCGCCCGCGGAGGAATTGCTGCCGGTCCGGTACCGAGGTAAGCGAATCGACAAGGCGCACTTCGTAGCCGGCGAGGTCGGGGAGGCCGGCCGCGCGCCGCAACAGCGGTCGAGCAAACACCTCGAACGAGACGAGGGTGCTCACCGGATTGCCGGGAAAGCTCAACACGGGCACGCCGTCGACGACCGTCGAGCCCTGCGGACCGCCCGGTTGCATTGCGACATGGCCGAATTCGCCACCCAGCGGCGCCAGCGCATCTTTGACAACTTCGAAGTCGCCCATCGACACCCCACCCGAGGTGAAGACCACGTCGGCGTCTTCGATTGCAGCAGTGAGAAGTTCGCGGAACTCGGCGACGTCGTCGCTGCTCCTCGACACCGAGGTGACGTCGACACCGTTGGCCCGCAGGCTCGTCGCAAGCGCGATGCCGTTCGAGTCGTAGATCTGTCCGGGTTGCAATGCTGTTCCTGCAGCAACCAATTCGGCGCCGGTGGTGATAACCGCTGCACGTGGCCGCCGCCGCACCTCGACAGTCCGGACGCCGACCGCTGCAAGCACGGCGATGTGCCTCGGTGCCAGCAGCACGCCCGCGCGAAGCAGGCGTTCGCCCGTTCGGACATCTGTGCCGGGCTCGCGGACGAACTCGCCGACCGAACGAGACCGCTCGACGGTGACCCGATCACCGCTGCCGGTCGTGTCTTCGACGGGGACCACACAATCTGCGCCAGGCGGAACCGGTGCGCCGGTCATAACCTTGACTGCGGTCCCCGATGCGAAGGCGGCGGGTCCGGCGTCGCCTGCAGCAACCGTCTGAAGTACCGGCAGTTCGACGGGTACCGCGGCGATCGAGGCTGAGTCGACGGCGTACCCGTCCATCTGCGAGTTCCGGAACTGCGGCAGGTCCATCGGCGCGGTCACATCGACGGCGAGCAGCCTGCCGAGCGCGGCGTCCAGATCGACGGTTTCGGCTGGGAGGGAGTCGAGCGCACTCAACAGCTGCGCGACGTGGCGACGATATTCGGCCACAGTTCGACGGGTCATGGGATCAGGTTATAGGTGCTCCTCTACAGGCGATCCCGCCACGGGGAGAGGCTCGAGAACTCCTGCTCGCAGCGACAGCGGCATACTGGTGAACATGACGATGGTTTCAGTGGGCATCCCCACCGTGCGCTCCGGCGCGCGGCCATCGCTCGACGGCCGACCGGACGTGCCGCAGCTGCTCGACAAGTTCGGCCGAGTCGCCAAAGACCTCAGGGTTTCGATCACCGAAAAGTGTTCGCTGCGGTGCACGTATTGCATGCCGGAAGAGGGTCTGCCCGCGATCCCGGCCGACGAGTTGCTCAGCGCGACCGAGATCGTCCGGCTGGTCACCATCGCAGTTCGGCAGCTCGGCGTCGAAGAGGTGCGGTTCACCGGCGGCGAGCCGTTGATGCGTCGGGACCTGGAAGAGATCATCGCGGGCTGCGCGGAGGCCGTGCCGGGCACACCGCTGTCGATGACGACGAACGCGGTGGGGTTGCAGCACCGGGCCGCCGCACTCGCTAAGGCGGGGTTGGGCCGCATCAACGTCTCACTCGACTCGGTCGATCGCGCGCAGTTCGCACAGCTCACCCGGCGAGACCGCCTGCAGTCGGTGCTTGCGGGCATCACCGCGGCGAGAGCCGCTGGGCTGACGCCGATCAAGGTCAACGCCGTGCTGATGCCGCAAACGATCGACGGTGCCGTCGACCTACTGCAGTGGTGTCGCGATGCCGGGGTCGAACTGCGGTTCATCGAAGAGATGCCACTCGACGCCGACCACGAATGGGCGCGCGACAACATGATCACCGCGGAACGCCTGCTCGGTGTCCTCGGCGAACATTTCGAACTTGTCGAGGTCGGGCGTGACGACCCGTCGTCGCCAGCCGAGGCATGGACGGTCGACGGGGGTCCAGGCACGGTCGGCATCATTGCCTCGGTCACCCGGTCGTTCTGCTCGGACTGCGATCGGACGAGGCTCACCGCAGACGGCAGGGTGCGGTCCTGCCTGTTCAGCGATCAGGAGATCGACCTGCGTGACTCGCTTCGGGGCGGCGCATCCGACGACGACATCGCGATGGCGTGGCGGGGCGCAATGTGGAACAAATGGGCTGGACACGGCATCAACGTCGACGGGTTCACCCCACCCGAGCGAAGCATGGGCGCGATCGGTGGTTGAGGTCCGGTACTTCGCCGCCATCGCCGACGCGACCGGCTGCGCCAAGGAAACTCTCGACGCCGAAACCGTCGGCGAACTCCGACGAATCCTGATTGCCAAGTACGGCGCCGACATGGATCGGAAGCTCGCCGTCTCCGCATATCTGGTCGGTGACGAGTTGACCCGCGACGACACCACCGTTCTCGGCGATCGCGTAGATGTTCTTCCGCCTTTTGCCGGAGGCTGAGTCAATCCCACCGAGGACTCCGTTGCAGCGGCGTAAGGTCCGAGATCCGCGTACCGGATCGATGGGAAACCTATGTCAACGCAGACATTTCGGTTCAGAGAATTCGAAGAAGCTGTCTTTCACCTCGAGCAGGCGTCGAGTCCGTGGAACTTGCTCATCGAGGTCGGCGCTACCGACACGCTCGACCTGAGTCGCCTCGATCGCGCGATCCGGACGGCCGCCGCTCGACACCCTCTCGCGCGGGCGCGATTGCAGGATTGGAGCCGACTCGACCGGTCCTACAGGTGGCTGGTGCCGGACAGCTTCGACCTCGACCCGCTCAACGCCGTCGACTGTCCCGACCCCGAGCGGCTTGCCGAGATTCGTGCCAACCTGGCAAGTGCACCCATACCGCTGAGTCTTGCGCCGGGTTTCCGCGTGGTGCTTGCCCACGGTCGCGTCGGCGACACAGTGCTGTTCGCCTTCAGCAACGTCGCTTTCGACAGCGTCGGCGCCTACCGCTTCGTCCAGTCCGTCGCCAGCGCATACCGCTCGGCAACCGATCCTTCGGACGTCGTTCCGATCGAGGTGGCGCGAGCACTCGACAAACGATTGTCCGCCACCGATTGGCGGGAGTGGACCGGTCGTGCGTTGCAGAGCGCGTCGCGGTTGGTCGACGGACTCCGCGGACCGTCTCGCGTTGCGACACAGGGTGAATCGCCGCATCCGGGTTCAGGCGTCGTCATTCGACAACTCGGCTCCGATCAGACAGATCTACTGCTGCACGGCAGACCGGACCGCGCCACGCTCAACGACGTACTTCTCGCAGGACTCCAGCTGACGATCGACCGCTGGAACTCCGAACGGGGGTCCGCCGTCGGGCGCATCTCGTTGCTCGTTCCGGTCAACACCCGCCCGAGCGATTGGTTCTGGGACGGCGTCGGCAACTACACATCCATGGCGTCGGTGTCGACGGATTCCTCGGACCGCGTCGACCTTGCCACGGCTACTGCCGCCATCGCAGCACAGACCGAGCCGGTGCATCGCGCGCAGCAGTCGGCAGGGCTGTTCGACCTGATGGGAATCGGCAAGCGCATCCCGGTCGGCGTCAAGCAGGCACTTCCCGCACTGTTGCCCTTGACAGGGAATCGTCTTGTCGATTCGGCGGTGCTCTCCAACCTCGGCCGCGTCCCGTCGGCCCCCTATTTCGACGGCTCCGGTCCGACGTCGGTGTACTTCTCGCCGCCTGCCGCGTTGCCGATCGGTGTGAGCGTCGGTGCCGTGACCGTCGCTGGGTCGGTCCATCTGTCGTTGCGGTATCTGCTCGAGCAGTTCGACGCCGAGGCCGCCGAAGCGTTCACCGACCTGCTCCTCGAACAACTCGGTGTGACCGCTGCTGTGTCGCATCAGGTTTCGTCGTCGCAGTCGCGACCGGAATTGACGTCGAATGCGCCCGTGCACGCCGAGCACCGCGTAGCCGTCATCGGCGCGGGCTTTGCCGGACTCTGTGCGGCGATCAAACTCAAAGAAGCCGGAATCAACAAGTTCGTCCTGTTCGAGAAGGCGGACGACATCGGCGGGACGTGGCGCGACAACATCTATCCTGGCTGCGCGTGCGACGTTCCGTCACACCTGTACTCGTTCTCGTTCGAGCCCAATCCGAACTGGTCGAGGATGTTCGCTCCTCAGGCGGAAATCTGGGCGTATCAACGCCATTGCGTCGAAAAGTACGAACTGACACCACATCTGCGACTCGGCAGCGAAGTGGTCCGCCTGGAATGGGACGACGATCGCCTGTATTGGCGCATCACAACACGTGACGGCCAGGTCACGACGGCGAAGGTGGTGATCTCTGCGGTCGGGGCGTTGAGTATCCCCGCCTACCCGCGGTTGAACGGTATCGAAAAGTTCGAAGGCACCGCATTCCACTCCGCTCGTTGGGATCACGATTTCGACTTCGGCGGCAAGACGGTCGCCGTGGTCGGAACCGGTTCTTCGGCAATCCAATTCGTGCCGAAGATAGCGCCGCTTGTGGAGAAACTGACGCTGTTCCAGCGCACGCCGCCGTGGGTGATGTCGAAGCCCGACCGCGAGATGACCGACATCGAGCAGAAGATCCTTGCGAATATTCCACTGGCGCAGAGAGTTGCGCGGAGCGGTATCTACGTGTGGATGGAAAGCCGCGTGCTCGGCCTCGCGGTGGACCCGAGGGCGATGAAAGTCGCCGAGATCTATGCGCGACGACACATCGACAATTCGATCGACGATCCGGAGCTTCGCGCGAAAGTAACTCCCGATTACACGCTCGGCTGCAAGCGAATTCTGATGTCGGACGAGTACTACCCGACCCTCAACCGAGGCAACGTCGAGGTCGTCACCGAATCGATCGCCGAAATCGGTCCGCACGGCATCACCACCGACGACCGTGTCGTGCGGCAGGTGGACGCCATCGTCTACGGAACGGGTTTTCACGTGTCCGACCCGATCGGCCCGATGCAGGTCGTCGGCAAGGGTGGCGTCGAGATTCGTGACTCGTGGAAGGAGGGGAGCGGCATGGAGGCGTATCTCGGTGTGTCCGTTGCAGGTTTCCCCAACTTCTTCATGCTGCTCGGACCGAACACCGGGCTCGGCCACACGTCGATCATCTTCATGATCGAGTCGCAGGTGAACTACGCGCTGCAGGCGGTGCAGATGCTCGGCGACGACGGACTCGATTCGCTCGACATCAAGGCCGAGGTGCAGCGCGAATTCAACGACGGGCTGCAGCAGAAGTTGGACGGAGCGGTGTGGTCGGCGGGCGGTTGCGAGAGCTGGTATCTGGACGAGTTCGGCAAGAATCGGACGCTATGGCCGAGCTTCACCTTCGAATACTGGTACCGGACAAGGAATTTCGAGCCGGAGCTGTACACCTAGGCCGTAGCCGCCTAGCGCCACCACACGTCCGCCGGCGTGACCGGAACCGTCCTTTTGTGGCGCGTGGCAAGGAATGTCGACTCCAGTTTCGTCGCGACCTCGGCCGCAACGTCCTTGCCTTCGAGATAGTCGTCGATCTGCGCGTAGGTCACCCCGAGAGCTACCTCGTCGGGCAGCGCGGGGCGGTCGTCTTCGAGGTCGGCCGTCGGCACCTTCGCCCACGTGCTCGGCGGCGCACCGAGTTCGGCGAGCAGCGCCGCACCTTGACGTTTGGTGAGCCCGGTGAGTGGTGTGAGGTCGACTCCGCCATCGCCGAACTTGGTGAAGAAACCGGTAACCGCTTCTGCCGCATGATCGGTGCCGACAACCAGATGCCCGAGTTCGCCTGCGATCGCGTACTGCACGATCATTCGTTCCCGCGCTTTCACGTTGCCGCGGACGAAGTCTCGCAACCTATCCACACCGAGGCCCGCCGCCGCGGCAGCACCTGCCGCGTCGGCGCCCGGCTTGATGTCGACGACGACGCTTCGGTCGGGCGAGATGAACCGCAGCGAGACCTGTGCATCGTCCTCGTCGGCCTGTACTCCGTACGGCAGCCGGACGGCGACGAAGGTTGCCTCGTGCCCTTCGCTACGCAGTTCTTCAGCGGCCAGTTGGCAGAGTTTCCCGGTGAGTGTGCTGTCCTGCCCACCGCTGATGCCGAGCACGTAGCCGGTGGCGGGCGTGGAGCGCAGGTAATCCTTCAAGAACTGAACCCGCTGCCTGATCTCGGCTTTCGCGTCGATGCTGGGCGCGACGCCCAACTCGGCAATGATCTGCTCGCGTAGATTCGCCATGTAGGCACTGTAGCTACGAACAGGGGAGGGTCAGGTGGCGAGGTCGAGCGCGTTGTTCACCAAACGAAACCCCGACGCGCACCCCGACTTCTATGCGGCGGAGGCCGCGGGGTTGCGCTGGCTCGGCGCGGCGGGCGCTCCGGTGGTCGATGTGATCGATGTCGCGCAAGACCACATCGACCTCGAACGGCTGATGTCCGGTCGGGCCGACCCCGCTGCCGCGAATGCCCTCGGCAGGGCTCTCGCAACGATGCACGACGCCGGTGTCGACGGTGGTTTCGGTTGTCCGCCGGACGGATTCGCCGGGCAGATCTTCATCGGTAGACGCCCGATGAGCAGTACACAACACAGCCGGTGGGGTGAGTTCTACGCCGCCGAACGGGTGGTCGGGTTCGTTCGAATCGCTGTCGACGAAGGCAGTGTGTCGACCGAGCAACTCGGCGACATCGAACGTGCCTGCGGCGCTGTTGCCGACGGCACATTCGACGACGATGCCGCGCCCGCACGGATCCACGGCGACCTGTGGAACGGCAATGTCGTATGGACGCCCCGCGGAGCAGTGCTGATCGATCCGGCAGCCCATGGTGGCCACCGCGAGACGGACCTTGCGATGCTCGCGTTGTTCGGCTGCCCATTCCTGCCCGACGTCATCGCAGGCTACTGCGACGTGCATCCGCTGCGGTCGGGGTGGCGGGAGCGGGTGCCGCTGCACCAGCTGCATCCGCTCGCGGTTCACGCCGCAGGGTACGGACCCGGCTACGGTCGCCAATTGCACAGTGCCGCAGGCGAGGTGCTACGGCTGCTCTAGCTCGACGCTCACTCGGTTGCCCGTCTGCAGCGACAGCAATCCTGCCGCGCAGACCGCAGCGGCGGCGTAGCCGTCCCAGGCTCCTGGACCATCGACGAACGAGCCGGTCGACGGACCCGCGTGTACGGCGTCGACCCAACTCTGCAGTTCGGCGTCGTATGCCGCGACGAAATGGTCGATGAAGCCGGGGCTTCTTCGACCGAAACCCAAAGTTGCACTGCCGCTTTCGCCCACGACCTCCATACGAACCTCGTACCCGATGCCACTGGTGACGAAGAGTTCCACATCGACGAGGCGGCCCGATGTGGTCTCCATGATCACCAGCTGAGGATCCTGCAGCCCACGTCGCGCCAGCGAGTTGGGTGTCGGCCTCAGCACCTGAACAGACCTGATCTCTTCGCCGAGGAGATACCGCGTGGCATCGATTTCGTGCACGAGGCAGTCCTTGATGACCATCGAGCTATCGAAATAGTCTGGTACAGAGGGATTTCGGTGCACACAGTGCGCAACGAGTGGGGTGCCGAGCCTGCCGCTCGCGATCGCGTCGCGGAGCGCGAGGTACTCGGCGTCGTAGCGGCGCATGAACCCGACCTGGACGAGCTCGACGCCCGATTCGGTTTGGCGACGGACGATGTCGAGCGCTGTCTCGGCTTCGGTTGTCAACGGCTTCTCGCACAGAACCGGTTTGCCTGCGGCAAGGCAAGCGAGGACCTGCTTCTCGTGCATCGTTGCCGGAGAGGCAAGGACGACCGCGTCCACGTCGTCCGCCGCGATCGCGTCGTAGGGATCGGTGACGACGCGGGAACCTGGCGCATACGCCGAGACAGCCGCGGCGCGATCGTGGAGTACGTCGCTGACGACCGTGCAGCGCGCGCCGCGGACGCGTTCGGCGATCCGCCGGACATGATCAGCGCCCATCACTCCGACGCCGACCACCGCAACACGTAGCTCGTCGCGCCCGGTCATCGCACATCCTCCGGTGTGAAGCGCAGCGCGGGTATCCCGCACCCCGACAGAAACTTCCGTGTTCGCTGCGCGATCGGCAAGGGCCGGTCCGGCTCGCACGGATACATATCCTGCTCGACGATCGCGAATACGTCGATGTCGAGGTGGGCGATCGCAGCGAGAATCGGTGGCAGGTCGGGAATGCCGGTGGGTGGTTCCGTCATCACGCCGCGCCGGACCGCATCGCCGAAGGGCACATCGTCAGTCGTCACCGCGGTCGAGATGGCTGGGTCCACCTGCTTGAGATGGAGGTAGCCGATGCGATCGGGGTACTTGCCGATGATCGCGAGATTGTCCCCACCGCAGTAGCTGATGTGGCCGGTGTCGAGGCAAAGATGTACAAAGTCGGGGTCGGTGGATTCGAGCAGTCGATAGACCTCGGCGGGCGCACCGACATGACTGTCCGCATGCGGATGATATTGCAAGGCAACGCCGTAGCTCTCGTACATGGCCTTGGCGAGGCGGTCGACGCCGGACGTTTTCGCGTGCCACTGCTCTGCCGACAGGTCGCGGCTCTCGATAGCTGCGCCGGTTGCCGAGTCGCGCCACATCTCGGGAATGACGACTACGTGCTTGCCGCCCACCTTTGCCGTGAGCTCCGCAACTCGGCTGACCTGACCCCAGACTGTATCCCAGGAGCCGGGTCGGTGCAGATGCTCGAAAACCGTTCCGGCCGAGAGGGTTAGGTCTCGCTGGGCAAGCTCTTCCCTCAGCTGCTGCGGATCGATCGGAAGATAACCGAAGGGCCCCAACTCGATCCACCGATAGCCGGCCTCGGCAACTTCGTCGAGGAAACGTTCGTAGGGCAGTTGCCGTGCATCGTCGGTAAACCAGACCCCCCACGAGTCCGGTGCCGAGCCGATGCGGATCACACTCATGGCGCGCGTTCCGAGTCCGACGGACGGAAGTAAGACCGCTGCGCTGCTCGAGCCGATTCGTACCGTGCGCGGGCCTCCCGTGTCGAGGCCAAAGCCGACACCTCGGCAACCGGTACGTCCCACCACGATTCGCTACTCGGTGACCTATCGGCAGGGTTGGTCTCGACGACGACGACGCTGACCGTCGTGCATTCCATTGCCTCGCGAAGGGCAGCCTCGAACTCGGCGCACGTCGATGCCTTGTGCACGTGCGCGCCGAGGCTGGCCGCGTTCGCGGCAAGGTCGACCGGCAACCGTTCGCCACGCAACCGACCGTCTGCGGAGCGATAGCGATACTCGGTGCCGAACCGCTGAGAACCGATGGATTCCGACAGACCGCCGATCGACGCGAAACCACGGTTGTCGACGACTACGACGATCAGCCGGACGCGTTCCTGAATCGCAGTCACCAACTCGCCGGCCATCATCAAGAACGACCCGTCCCCGACCAAGACGAACACGGTGCGATCCGGACTCGCGAGGGCGACGCCGAGCCCGCCCGCGATCTCGTATCCCATGCAGGAGTAGCCGTATTCGACGTGATAGCCCTTCGGGTCACGCGCCTGCCACAGCTTGTGCAGGTCGCCTGGCATGGAACCTGCGGCACACACGACGACATCGCGTGGTGCCGACACGGTGTTCACGATGCCGATGACCTGGGTCTGTGTGATCGCACCAGCCGAAGGGGCACAGGCGGTTACGACGGTTGCATGCCACGAGGAGGCGAGGACTCTCGTGCGTTCGCGGTGCGCGGCAGGCACCTCGTAGTCCGCCAATTCCACGATCAGTTCGTCGAGCGTCGTGCGTGCATCGGCCTGCACGCTCACCGCACTGTTCTTCGCTGCGTCGAGGTTCGCGATGTTGATGTTGACGAATCGCACGTCCGGATTCGTGAACGCAGAATTGGAGGCAGTGGTGAAATCGCTGTAGCGCGTACCGATTCCGATGATCACGTCGGCGTCGGCGGCAATCGCGTTTGCAGCGGTCGTACCTGTCGCACCGATCGCGCCGACCGACTGCGGGTGATCGTGGCGAAGCGCGCCGGTGCCTGCCTGTGTGTGTGCGACAGGAATGCCGGTCTGCTGTGCGAAGCGCGCCAGCGAATCGGTTGCCCGCGAATAGATCACGCCACCACCGGCGATGATCAGCGGCGCACGCGCTGCCCGGATCACCTGGATCGCACGGTGCGCGGCGTCGTGGTCCGGTCGTGGGCGACCGATGTGCCAGACCCGTTCAGCGAAAACGGCTTCCGGCCAATCATGTGCCTGCGCTTGGACGTCTTCCGGTAGCGCCACGGTGACCGCACCGGTATCGGCTGGATCGGTGAGCACTCGCATCGCGCCGAGCAGCGCTCCCGGAAGCTGTTCGGGACGCCACACTCGGTCGAAATACCGTGATACCGGCCGAAATGCATCGTTGACCGTCACGTCGCCGCTGTCCGGCAGCTCGAGTTCCTGCAGTACCGGGGTCGCCACCCGCGTTGCGAAGGTGTCGGAAGGAAGCAACAGCACCGGGATCCTGTTGATCGTGGCCAACGCGGCTCCGGTGACCATATTCGTCGCACCCGGACCCACACTCGTTGTGACCGGCAAGGTTTGGAGCCGGTCCTTTGCGCGGGCGTAGCCGACAGCGGTATGCACCATGCCTTGCTCGTTGCGGCCGAGGATGTAGGGGAGCGCGGTCGGATCGTTCGATTCGGATTCCAACAGTGCCTGACCGATGCCCGCCACGTTGCCGTGCCCGAAGATGCCGAGACACGCGGGAAACAGACGCTGGGTGGCGCCGTCGCGTTCGGTGTACTGACAGGTCAGGAATCGGACGAGTGCTTGACCGACCGTTGCCCGAATTGTCCTCTCCGTCATGGGTGATCCGGAACCCGACCGAAGGGCAGCCGGGGGTCGATCGCCGCGTCCGTCCATGCGGCCCGTATCCACGCCTGTTCGGGGTCGTCGGTGATTCGCCACGCGCGCACATCGCCTGGGCCGGCCATCACGTTGAGGTAGTACATGTCGTGACCGGGTGCCGCGATCGACGGACCGTGGAAGCCGTGTGGAACGAGCACCGCGTCGCCGGAGTGCACCTCCGTGAGCAGTTCGATCGGTCGCGCTGGAGTGCCGTGGATTCGCTGGTAGCCGAAGCCTCGTTCGCCAGTCGGTCCAGGTGCGATCTCGAAGTAGTAGATCTCTTCGAGTTCGGTTTCGGTTTCGGTGCTTTCGTCGTGTTTGTGACTCGGGTACGAGGACCAGTTGCCGCCCGGGGTGATGACCTCGCACGCGATGATCGAGTCGGCCTCGAATTCGTCCGCGGTGGCGAAGTTGTGGACCTGTCGGCTGCAGTTTCCAGTGCCGCGCAGGTCGACGGCAACCGCCTCTGCGGCAACATAGCGAAACGGATGTTGCGCCGCCGCGCGCGCACCGCAGAGTGCGAACCGGCCGCCGAACTCGCTGTCGATCGAGAACTCCGAATCCTTGCCGACATAGGCGAAGTCGGTAGGACCGTCGAAAACCGAAGCGCGACCCTGCAACTCGAACCGAGTGTCCCCACACGTCACGGCCGCCGAACCCGCAAGTGGCACGACGAGTATTTCGTCGGCTTCGGATTCGAGTGAGATACCTTCGTCCGCGGACAGGGAGACGATCCACAGACTCGTGTGGGCCCAGCCCGCCGATTCGGGCGTCACCGACAGCAGGACAGGTGGCTCGGAGGTCGGGTCCGCCACAATTACGAGTTCAGTCATCGTCCGACCATTCCTGCCGCCTCCGATTGTTCGGCGAGTGCGGCGACTTCGGCCGAAGTTGGCATCGCCGTCGAACATTCGAGACGGGACGCGACGATGGCGCCTGCTGCATTCGCATATCGCACAGTCTTCTCCAACGGCCACCCCGCAAGCAGTCCGTTGCACAAACTGCCTCCGAACGCGTCGCCCGCGCCCAAACCGTTGACGACGTCGACGATGTTCGGTGCGACCGTGACGGATTCGTGTGCCGTTTTGGCGAGCACTCCGGCGGGTCCCATCTTGACGATCGCAAGTTCGACGCCACAGGCGAGCAAGGCATCGGCTGCGCGGTCGGGATCTGTTTCCCCGACTGCGATTTCACACTCTTCGCGATTGCCGACGGCAACGGTGACGTGATTCAACGCGTCCCGGATCTGGGACCGCGCTGCTTCGGGCGACGTCCAGAACATCGGTCGGTAGTCCAGGTCGAGAACCGTCAGCGGGGCACGTGCCCGCGTCTCCCATGCTGCGAAATGCGCGGCACGGCTTGGTTCTTCGCATAGTCCGGTGACGGTCGACCAGAGCAGCGCGGCTGATCCGATGGCGTCGTAGTCGAGTTCGTCGGCGCGCACCTGCAGGTCGGGCGCACTCGGCTGCCGATAGAAGTAGATGGGGAATCGATCCGGCGCGAATATTTCGCAGAAGGTGATCGGAGTTGCCAGGTTGTCGTCCGTGCCGACGAAGCGAGCGTCGACACCCAGTTCGCCGAGAGTTCTTCTGACGAAAGTCCCGAACGGATCGTTGCCGACTCCGGAGACGAGTGCGGTCGACAAACCGAGTTTGGCGGCGGCAACTGCGACGTTCGCGGCGCTCCCGCCGAGAAACTTGCCGAATGCAGTGACATCTGCGAGCCCGACCCCAGCCTGCAGCGGATACAGGTCGACGCCGCATCGCCCGATGGCGAGTACGTCGAATGCGCTGGTGCCTGCCGTCGTCACGTGTGGAGCTCCCGAGGTAGACGTGCGTTCTCCTGATCTTCGCCTTTCCGACATTGTCACAGATTCGTCGTCAGCGACGTCGACACGACTATCCCGAACAGCGGGTGACGCGCCTGACCAGGTCCTCCCATGCCTCACCGATCTGTTCGATCGTCATCCCGCGAGCCTTCGTCTGATGCATGAACAATCCGGCATCGAGTGGTGCGAGCAGCGCATCGGCAAGCAGGTCGACGTTGCCGGGTATCTCCGCCTGTCGAAGCAGCATCGCCACGTGCGCGTGACACAGCAGGTACGCCGGATGGATATAGCGCAGCTCGGTCGACGAGTCGGCTGCGCGTAGCACTTCGCCGGCGACCTCGACGAGTTCGCGGCGTGCGCGCCCGAACGCGATCAGGCGGTCGATCGGATCGGCGCCAGGGCCGAGCGGGGGAGGGCCGAACATGAAGTCGTTCTGCAGTTGACTTTCGGTGTGGTCGAGCAGTGCCCGCATCATCCCGGCGCGGCTACCGAAGCGGCGAAAGACTGTGCCTTTGCCCACTCCGGCTTTGTTGGCGACAGCGTCCATCGTCACACAATCGGGTCCCTGTTCGGCGACGAGTGCTTCGGCTGCATCGAGCAGAAGTCGACGGTTACGGGCGGCATCGGCCCGTTCTCCGGGCTCGTTGCCGACAACATGCAGATTTTGACCGATCACGAAAAGAATTCTACTCGCCGGGAATGTAAGTGGACCGCGGTCCGTTTGTACTGCTATACCTGATGAAGAACCAACTCGATCGGTCTAAGGAAGTAGCTCAATGACTCAGTCTCGTGTTCTCGCACTCGTCGGAAGCCTTCGCGATGGTGCGGTCAGCCGTCAGCTGGCCGAAACGGCAGCCCACGTGGCGCCGGAGGGTGTCGCTGTCGACGTGTTCGACGGACTTGCCGATCTGCCCTTCTACAACCCTGACATCGACGATCCGAACCCGCCGATCCCAGCCGTTGCAGCACTTCGCGCGGCAACCGCTCAGGCCGACGCGCTCATCCTCGTGACGCCGGAATACAACGGCACGATTCCCGCCGTCCTGAAAAACGCCATCGACTGGATCTCGCGTCCGTACGGCATCGGCGCGATCAAGGACAAGCCGATCGCCGTCATCGGTCAGTCGCCAAGCGCAAACGGCGGCAAGTGGGCGCAGGAAGACACCCGTAAGGCCGTAGGCATTGCAGGCGGTCGGGTCGTCGACAATGCGACGCTCATCGTCGGAGGCACAGGCCAGAAGTTCGGCGACGAGCACCCGCGCAACAACGTCGAGGTCTCCGATTTGATCGCCGGAGTCGTCACCGAACTCGTCGCAGCCGCGTAGGGCGCTCCGCGCCTCGTGCGTCTTTTCGGCGGGCGCAACCTGGCGAAAAGACGCACGAGCGGCGTAGCTGCCTTTCTGGAACAGTGGATTGCAACCGGACAGCTTTCAGGTCCAACGCGAACCAGGAGGGCTGCATGGCTGACGACAACATCGTTGACGGCTGGCACGAGACCGAAGCGGATCGCCGCGTTCGGATCTCCGCTCAGGTCCGGCAGTGGTGTGAGCTCGGCCGCATCGACACCGTCGACCGACCGCTGTCCGACGACGCGGCTGTGCTCATCGCCGCAGGTCACCTGGACGAATCGACTCGAACAGTCCTGCTGAACCGGCGAGCCGAAGGACGAACCATCCCAACGGTCGGCGGTTTCGGTGCGTTGCGCCTGGTTTTCGACGAGTACCGGCGCGTCCAGGAAAAGGCGGCACAGCTGCGGCCTGGACCCGTGCAGATGATCTACAACTACCGACTCGGGGAATTGCTACGACGTCTGCAGGCAGCGCGCAGCACCGTAGTGACATCGCCCACGCACTATGCGACCGGAATCCGCGCGATACGCCGCGACCGACGGGCAGGCGTCCACTTGGATCTCGAGCAACGAGACGCATTGTTCGCCGCATTGCGGGCGACACCGGCTCCGGCCCGCGCGACCTCGATGATCCAGGTGCGCGGTGTCGCGGTCGAAGCAGCGGAAAGACTCGCTCAGCAAACACGCAACGCCCGTCTTGCCGACGCAGGCCGCAGGGCTGCGGATGCCCTTGCCGGAAGTCCGGGCGGCGACGGGCAGTCGTTCACCGATCGGCACGACGCTCTGCTGTTCCTTGCAGGCACCCTGTTCGACCGAATCGACAGCTCGCGGGTCTGGCATTCCGACCACTTTCTCGTCCAGCGGGCGCAGTTGGACCTCGCCGACGAACTGTTGCAGATCGCGGTCGACACCGTTGCGTTGCGAGGCATCGGAATCGAACTCGCGACCGCGGCGCGTGCGGCACGGTCGGACTCGGCCCGCGCCCAGATCGCAGCACGTGAGCGGGCTCTCGCTCCGGTATGGAATCAGCTCGTCGAGCGGGTGTCCGCGCTTGCTCGGATCGGCGATCTGCTCGGCAAGGCCGAGGAGCAACTGCAATCGATCGCCGCGGTCAATCACACGCTCAGCCTCGATTCGCGGATCGACGAGTTGCTCGCACGATCCGGCAATCGCGAACTCTCCGCGGCGAATACACATTTCGTCGGTGACCAGTTCGCCGACGTCGACGAGCTGATGATGACGTATCAGAGTGTGCTCGGCGCCGACATCGCCGCGCTGACAGCACGTGGCACTGCCTGATTCATTCCTATGGTCCGATTGCTCTCTGCGGAGGACAATCGGCCAATGTTGGACAAAAGGCTGAAAACTGATCGGCGGAATCGGGTCCTTCGGGATGCCTACGGCGGCCCCTCCGGCGAGGCGTTCATGGTCATCGCCATCCTCACTATTCTGTTGACCCGCGCCTATCTGCACCTCACCGACTATCCCCAAGTCGGCGGCGGCAATCTGCACATCGCGCACGCGCTCTACGGCGGTGCGCTGATGATGCTCGCGCTACTGATCGGCTGGACCTTCCTCGGTTTTGCGACGCGGGTGGTGTGTGTCGTCCTCGGCGGGATCGGGTTCGGGCTGTTTCTCGACGAGGTCGGCAAATTCGTCACCAAGGACAACGACTACTTCTACGGTCCGTCGGCGGAGATGATGTATGTCCTCGTCGTCGTGTTGCTCGTTCTCGGACGCATCGTTCGTGACGTTCGGCCGCCGACACCCGAGGAATGTCTGTCCAATGCGGCCGCCATCGCAGCATCGGGCATCGTGTCGGGCCTACCCGAGCATCGGCGGGAGTGGGCACGCCTGCTCGTCGACCGGGCGGAAGCCGACGGTGGCGACCCGGAGGTCGTTGCCGACATCCGGTCACTACTCGCGCACGCCGCCCCCGTGCCCGCACGACTCCGTGCGCTGCAGGAGCTGGTCCCGCGGCTGATTCCGGACTTCTTCAGAAGTCCCCGGTGGGTGCCGGTCGTCGGTTGGATTCTTGTTGCTCTGTCCTTCCTCGGGTTGGCGTTCGGTGCGCTCGGCGTCGCCCTCGGTGGCTACTTCTACTCCGACGACAAGGTGACGTTCGAGCTGGCCGGGATGAGCGTTGCGACGGCGATCCTGTTGGTCAGCGCAACCATCACGTTCGCTCTCGCCCTCCCGGCCATGCTCTACATGAACCGCACCGACCGCTTGTGGCCGATCCGGTTGCTCCGCGACGCGGCGTTGATCTTCACGATGCTCAATGCGCTCGTCGAGTTCGCGACGACAGGTTTCGCCGCCGTCGCCAACCTCGGTGTCGGACTGTTCGCGCTGCTCGTACTGAACTACAACATGAACCGCCGGATCGCCGCGCGCGCTGAGCTGCTCAAGACTCCAGTGGCGGTGGCGCCTGGTGGGTAGCGACGGCTAGACGATTCCAGACGTTGATGGTGGCGATCGCCACGATCATGTCCGAGAGTCCCTTGTCGCCGAACTCCTTGTTGGCGCGTGCCCACAGGTCGTCGTCGACACCGCCACCGATATTGGTGACGGCTTCGGTGAGCTCGAGCGTCAGGCGTTCGCGCTCGTCGAAGAACGTGGCTTCTTTCCATGCCGAGACCGCAAAGATCTTGCGGTCGGGCGTTCCCTTCTTCTGCATGTCGACCGAATGCATGTCGACGCAGAAGGCGCAGCCGTTGAGCTGCGATGCACGCAGCTTGATCAGCTCGATCAGATCGGACTCCACCTCTTTCTGTCCGTACATCTCGAGGGCGTTGATCTTGCGCACTGCTTCGGGGCTGGCGTCGAAGACTGTGAAACGAGTCGACATCCGTGTACTCCTCTTCGTGGTTCTTGCGGGTTACAACAGGTGGACGAGACAGCCGACAGAAACGTGACAAGACCTCTTATGAAAACGACAACCGTTTGCATGTAGGCTACGTGGCATGAAGGTACGTAAGTCTCTGAGGTCGCTGAAGAACAAGCCGGGCGCACAGGTGGTTCGTCGTCGCGGCAAGACATATGTCATCAACAAAAAGGAACCGCGCTTCAAGGCGCGACAGGGCTGATCGGCCCGACGCGCCCGACGGCATCGAACGATGCGTGGGTGTGTAGCCAATCGGGTCGGTGTGCGGTCGATCGGCCGCACACCGACCCGAATGTCGTCTGCCATGAGCATGGGACCACTGTGAGCTGATTTCTGCCAGGTGCATGGGACCACCTG
>NZ_JBIMSN010000043.1:0-58170 GCF_043944905.1 Antrihabitans spumae | reverse complement strand
TGTCTTCCACGAAAGTCACCAGGTCAGCGGCACTGAATCTCGCCCGACTAGAGATATCGGCCGTTAGGGAAAGATTCTCTCGAAGATTCTGCACGCTAACTGGTCAAGTGTCCAGGAAACGGTTGGATCAGTTCGGCGTCAGTCCCGCGAGAGTCATCTGCTTGAGGACCCGCCGCGCCTGTGCAGGCGACGACGGATTCGCGCTGTGAGGGGTGGAGTTGATGAGACCGAACGTTGCGTGTGCTTTGACGCGGGCGTCGGACTCGGACAGTCGAGAGTCGACCTGCTGCAGAACTTTCACCCACACCTCGACGTATTGGCGCTGCGCTCTGCGGACCTGTCGACGGGCCGGAGCGGGCAGGCTCTGCAGGTCGCGATCCTGGATGCGGATGAGGTCGGGCTCGGAGAGTGCGAAGTCGAGGTGGAACTCGACGAGATTGTCCAACGCTTCGGTCGGTGTCGCAGCGTTGTCGGCCACCGAAGTGCCACCGGCGAGTAGGCGCTGACTGATGCCACCGAGCAGTTCGACAAGCACTGCTTCCTTGTTGGGGAAGTGGCGGTAGACCGCGGGGCCGCTGATTCCTGCTGCGGCGCCGAGGTCTTCGAGTCGGAGGCCGGGGAAGCCGCGCTCTGCAATCAATCGTGCTGCGGCGGTGAGTAGTTGGCTGCGGCGATCGGCTTTCATCTGCTCGCGGCGGGTGAGGGGAGGCGTGGCGTCGTCTGCGACGTTCGTATCGCGATCCGGCATGGCGCTCACTGCTCACCTCCCTGCTGTCTGGACAACCCAGTTAATGAAGGTTATCTTAGATTTCAGTTATTGGCGATTAACCCGATTGAACATTTTCAGGATCGACTACGAACTCTCGAGGATGGCGGATGACAGTCACTGCAGACGTCGGCACCGGTTACCGGGCCGAGCACATCGCGTTGGTCGACGATCTGAAAGGCAGGCTTGCGAAGGCCGCACTCGGCGGACCCGAACGGTCGCGAGAGCGCCATGTGAGCCGCGGCAAACTGCTGCCACGGGATCGGGTGAACACCCTGCTCGACGCTGGAAGTCCGTTTCTGGAGATCGCTCCGCTCGCGGCAAACGGGCTCTACGACGACGAGTGTCCAGGCGCGGGCGTTATCGCGGGCATCGGACGGGTATCGGGTCGCGAATGCCTGATCATCGCCAACGACGCCACCGTCAAGGGCGGCACGTATTACCCGATGTCGGTCAAGAAGCATCTGCGAGCCCAGGAGATCGCGCTGCAGAATCACCTGCCGTGCATCTACCTCGTCGACTCCGGCGGTGCCTTCCTCCCGCGCCAGGACGAAGTGTTTCCCGACCGCGAACACTTCGGGCGCATCTTCTTCAACCAGGCCAATATGAGCGCCAAGGGGATCCCGCAGATCGCGTCGGTGATGGGGTCGTGCACCGCTGGCGGTGCGTACGTGCCCGCGATGAGCGACGAGGCCGTGATCGTTCGCAATCAGGGCACGATCTTCCTCGGTGGACCACCGTTGGTGAAAGCCGCGACGGGTGAAGTTGTCACGGCCGAAGACCTCGGCGGCGGCGATCTGCACTCGAAGGTCTCCGGCGTCACCGACCACCTCGCCGAAGACGATCAGGACGCGCTGCGCATCGTGCGTCGCATCGTTGCTACATTCGGTCCACGCAATGCTCTGCCGTGGGACAGGCTGCTGCCGAGAGATGCGATCGCGCCGCAGACCGACCTCTACGACGTCGTGCCGACCGATCCACGCACGCCGTACGACGTCCACGAAGTGATCACCCGTGTTGTCGACGCCGGCGAATTTCAGGAGTTCAAAGCCGAGTACGGCAAAACCTTGGTGACCGGGTTCGCCCACATCCACGGCCACCCCGTCGGGATCATCGCCAACAACGGCGTCCTCTTCGGCGAATCCGCCATGAAGGGTGCACATTTCATCGAGTTGTGCGACAAGCGCTCGATACCGTTGCTGTTCCTGCAGAACATCTCCGGATTTATGGTCGGTCGCGACTACGAGGCAGCAGGCATCGCCAAGCACGGCGCGAAGATGGTCACCGCGGTCGCGTGTGCACGGGTCCCCAAGCTCACGGTCGTGATCGGCGGATCGTACGGCGCAGGTAACTATTCGATGTGCGGCCGCGCATACTCGCCCAGGTTCCTCTGGATGTGGCCGAACGCGCGTATCTCGGTCATGGGCGGCGAGCAGGCGGCATCTGTGTTGGCGACGGTGCGAAGCGATCAACTCGACTCGTCTGGCAAGCCGTGGTCCGCCGACGACGAGGAGACGTTCAAGGCCCCGATTCGCGACCAGTACGAGCATCAGGGCAATCCCTACTATTCGACGGCGCGGCTGTGGGACGATGGGGTCATCGATCCGGCCGACACCAGAACCATTCTCGGACTGGCACTTTCGGTGTGCGCGCAAGCACCGATCGAGCCGGTTTCCTACGGCGTATTCAGGATGTGAGACGGGTGAAACGGATCGACACCATCCTCGTTGCGAACCGCGGCGAGATCGCAGTCCGCGTGATTCGGACACTGCGTGCCATGGGCATTCGCTCGGTCGCGGTCTACAGCGAAGCCGACGCTGATGCCCGCCATGTGCGCGAAGCCGACGTCGCAGTACTGCTCGGACCTGCAGCTGCGCGCGAGAGCTATCTCGACATCGGCAAGGTCGTTGCAGCTGCTCAGCGGACCGGCGCGCAGGCCGTGCACCCCGGATACGGGTTCCTTTCGGAGAACGCGAAGTTTGCCTCCGCGCTCGACGAAGCCGGTATCGAATTCGTCGGTCCGTCGACGCATGCCATCGAGGTGATGGGCGACAAGATCACGGCCAAGAATGCGGTCGCAAAATTCGACGTCCCTGTCGTCCCAGGTATCGCCAGGCCAGGACTGACCGACGCCGAATTGATCGACGCCGCAGTCGATATCGGCTATCCGGTCCTCGTTAAACCGTCGGCCGGCGGTGGCGGCAAAGGTATGCGGATGGTCGAGGATCCCGCGGATCTGCCTGCAGCACTGGCGAGTGCGCGCCGCGAGGCTGCGTCGGCTTTCGGCGACGACACGCTGTTCCTCGAACGGTTCGTGTTGCGGCCCAGGCACATCGAGGTGCAAGTCCTTGCTGACAAACACGGCAATATCATTCACCTCGGCGAACGTGAATGCAGCCTGCAACGTCGCCACCAGAAGGTGATCGAAGAAGCACCGTCTCCGCTGCTCGACGAAGCGACGCGTGCCCGCATCGGCGCAGCAGCGTGCAACACTGCGCGCAGTGTCGACTACATCGGCGCGGGCACAGTCGAATTCATCGTCTCTGCCGACAGCCCGGACGAGTTCTACTTCATGGAGATGAACACCCGACTTCAAGTCGAACACCCCGTGACCGAGCTGGTCACCGGACAGGACTTGGTCGAGTGGCAGGTGCGGATCGCGGCGGGTGAAGAACTGTCGATCAGCCAGGACGACATCACGATGACCGGCCACGCCATCGAAACCCGTGTCTACGCCGAGGACCCGTCGCGGGGTTTCCTGCCGACCGGTGGCACCGTCGTAGACCTCGTCGAGCCGAGTGGTGTTGGTGTGCGAGTGGATTCGGGACTTCGGCGCGGTACGGTCGTCGGCTCCGACTACGACCCGATGCTGTCGAAGGTGATCGTCCACGCCGCGGACCGTGCGGCCGCGCTGCGCAAACTCGACAGTGCACTGGCCCAGACCGCGGTGCTCGGCGTTGTGACCAATATCGAGTTCGCGCGGTTCCTACTCACCGATCCCGACGTCGTCGCGGGTCGGCTGGATACCGGATTGCTCGACCGCCGTGTCGAGGACTTCGTTGCTGCGGAACCGACGGACGACGTCTTCATCGCGGCTGGTGTGTATCGCTGGATCCAGGGCTGGCAGAGCGCCGGATCGGATCCGTGGTCGACGCCGTCCGGCTGGCGCATCGGGACGGCGGCACCGACCAGTTTCCGACTGTCGACGCCTGCGCGCACCGATCACGTACGCATCACCGGTACGCCGACCGATGCCCGAGTTGCGATCGAGGACAACGATTCTCGGGTCCTGAGTGCGGAACTGCACGACGATCGGTTGGCCGTCACAATCGACGGACTGCGTGCGGACTACCTCGTCGCGTCGCACGACGGCCTCATCTGGCTCGCGGGCATCGACGGAACCACAGTCGTGCGGGAAGTACGCGAGGTCAGCATCCGTGCGGGTGACGCCCACACCGGCGATGCCGAGATCACCAGTCCGATGCCGGGTGCCGTGATCGCCGTCAACGTGGAGAACGGTGCAACTGTCACGGCCGGTACCGCGGTCGTCGTCGTCGAGGCCATGAAGATGGAACACGCGCTGACGTCACCGATCGACGGCGTGGTCGAACTACTTGTGGCACAGGGCGATCAGGTGAAGGTCGACCAGTTGCTCCTCCGGATAACGCCCTCTAAAGACACCGAATCCGAAACAAACGAAACCAGGGATGCATCATGACCGACACTCTTTCCACAGGCGAACTGCCCGACGAATACCTGCAGCTTGCGAAGACGGTCCGCGATTTCGCGCAGTCGGTCGTGGCCCCTGTTGCGGCCGAACACGATGCGAACCACACGTTCCCGTACGAAGTGATTGCCGGGATGGCCGACATGGGCCTGTTCGGGCTGCCGTTTCCCGAGGAGGTCGGCGGCATGGGTGGTGACTACTTCGCACTCTGCCTCGCCCTCGAAGAACTCGGCAAGGTCGACCAGAGTGTTGCGGTGACCTTGGAAGCAGGCGTCTCGCTCGGTGCGATGCCGATCTTCCGGTTCGGCACAGACGCGCAACGTGAAGAGTGGCTGCCGATGCTCACCAGCGGAAAAGCGTTGGGGGCCTTCGGTCTGACCGAGCCCGGTGCAGGTAGCGACGCGGGCGGAACGCGGACGACCGCAAAGGCCGACAGCGGCGAGTGGATCATCAACGGCAACAAGCAGTTCATCACCAACTCCGGCACCGACATCACCCGACTGGTGACGGTCACTGCGGTGACGGGTCAGCGTGACAACGGTGCGAAGGAGATCTCGACGATCATCGTGCCGACCGATACGCCAGGGTTCACGGCCGAGCCTGCGTACAACAAGGTCGGCTGGAATGCCTCGGACACCCACCCGCTGACGTTCCAGGATGTCCGCGTGCCGGAGGAGAACCTGCTCGGTGAGCGTGGCCGCGGCTACGCAAACTTCCTCCGCATTCTCGACGAGGGCCGAATTGCACTCGCCGCGTTGAGCGTCGGTGCTGCGCAGGGGTGTGTGGACGAAAGCGTGAAGTACGCCAAGGAGCGTGAGGCGTTCGGCCAGGCGATCGGGCGCAATCAGGCGATCGCCTTCAAGATCGCTCGTATGGAGGTTCGGGCCCATGTTGCGCGGACCGCGTATTACGACGCGGCGGCACGCATGTTGGCGGGCAAGCCGTTCAAGAAGCAGGCGTCGATTGCGAAGCTGGTCGGCAGCGAGGCGGCGATGGACAATGCCCGTGATGCGACGCAGATCTTCGGTGGCTACGGATTTATGAACGAGTACTCGGTGGCGCGGCACTACCGTGACAGCAAGATCCTCGAAATCGGTGAGGGCACAACAGAGGTGCAGTTGATGCTGATAGCAAGAGAAGCCGGCCTGTGACTGTGAGGGGCCCGGCACCGCTTGGACTGACGAGCGAGTGGAGCGCAGCGACCGAGTCGAGGAGGGAAAGGTGTGGCGTAAAGGGCCGCAAACGCGCCCGGAGCGAAGCGGAGGGCAAATGACACAGTCGAGGAGGGAAAGCGGTGTCGAAAGGGGCCCCGAACCCGCCCGGAGCGAAGCGGAGGGCAAATGACACAGCGCCGTGTGACACAGCGCGGACTCTGGTTCGAGGAGTTCGACACCGATGTCGTGTACGAACATCGTCCCGGTCGGACAATCACAGAGGCGGACAACGTTCTGTTCACGACGTTGACAATGAATACTCAGGCTCTGCACCTGGATGCTGCGTTCAGTGAGCAGCTGCCGCCGTTCAATCAGCGGTTGGTGAATTCGATGTTCACGTTGTCGACGCTTGTCGGCTTGTCGGTGGCGCAGTTGACGCAGGGGACGATCGTCGCGAATCTCGGGTTCTCGGATATTGCGTTTCCGAAGCCGCTGTTTCACGGTGACACGATGTATGCGGAGACTGTGATCACGGACAAGCGCGAGTCGACGAGCCGCCCTGGGGAGGGCATCATCACGCTCGCGCATACTGCTCGTAACCAGCACGGCGATGTTGTCGCAACGGCGACTCGCAAGACCCTGGTCCGGAAGCGTCCCGAGGAGGACGTGTCATGACCGACGTTGCCACCTGGGTGTCACCGGGTCCGGCGTGGCTGTTCTGCCCGGCCGACCGTCCGGAGCGTTTTGCGAAGGCGGCTGCGATCGCCGACGTGGTGATCTTGGATTTGGAGGATGGCGTCGCACCTGCCGACAAGGCGGCCGCGAGGGCTGCTCTCGTCGACACCCCGCTCGATCCGAATTCGACGATCGTCAGAATCAATGCTGTCGGTACCGATGACCATGCTCTCGATATCGCGGCACTGTCGAAGACCGACTATCCGCGGATGATGCTTGCGAAATGCGAATCGGCGGAACATGTCCGGTCGCTTGCACCGCGGCAGGTGATCGTGCTGATCGAGTCGCCGCTCGGTGCGCTCACGGTCGTCGAGGCCAGCCGTATCGACAACGCGATCGGCGTCATGTGGGGCGCGGAGGATCTGGTTGCGGGTCTCGGCGGTAACGCGAGCCGGGGTGAGGATGGTCGCTACCGCGCTGTCGCGCAGCACGTCCGATCGACCTCGTTGCTCGCCGCAAAGGCGCACGGTCGCCTGGCTCTCGATTCGGTGTACCTCGACATCAGGGATCTCGACGGGCTGCGCACCGAGACGCTCGATGCCGTCGCGGTCGGGTTCGACGTGAAAGTTGCAATTCACCCGACCCAGGTCGCGGTGATCAGGCAGGCTTACGCACCTGAGGCGGCTGAGCTCGATTGGGCGCAGCGGGTTTTGGCCGCAGCTGCCTCGGAACGCGGTGTGTTTGCGTTCGAAGGAAAGATGGTCGATTCACCAGTGCTGCGGCACGCGGAACAGATTGTTCGGCGGGCGCCGAGCGCGCGATAGAAAGGCAGTCGATGACGACAGTAGAGCCACAGTGGGTCCCGAGCCCTGCGGATATCGACTCTGCTGTTGTCACAGATTTTGCGCGGTTCGTCGAAACGAGAACGGGCACAGCCTATCCCGATTACCACTCGCTGTGGCGCTGGTCCGTCGACAATCTCGACGACTTTTGGCGTGCGGTCTGGGACTACTTCGAGATCATCTCGCCCGAACCGGGTGTTGCTCTCGTCTCGTCGGCGATGCCAGGCGCGACGTGGTTTGCCGGTGCCGAGCTCAACTACGTCGACCAGGTCCGCCGACAGGCACGCGATGATCGTCCGGCGATTGTGTACGTCGGCGAGGGTGGCGAAAGGACCGAGACTTCGTGGCTCGAGTTGCTCCGGCAGGTCGACGCGCTCGCCGGGACATTGCGGGGTCTGGGCGTCGGGACTGGTGATCGCGTCGTCGGATATCTGCCGAACATTCCCGAGACAGTTGTCGCGTTCCTCGCGACCGCAAGCCTCGGCGCTGTGTGGAGTGCATGCGGCCAGGACTATTCGGCTCCCGCAGCTTTGACGCGGCTCGGCCAGCTCGATCCAACGGTGCTCATCGCTGCTGACGGGTACCACTTCGGTGGTAAGACGCATGATCGGCGAGGTGAGGTCGAGGAGTTGCGCGCTGGCCTGCCGACCTTGCAGGCGATCGTCCTTGTTTCCCGTGTCGAAGCGTCGGTCGACGGCACGATCGACTGGGCCGAAGCAACCGCCGGTGAGAGTGAACCAGCCGCCGTCGCAGTACCTTTCGGCCATCCGCTGTGGGTGGTGTTCTCGTCGGGAACGACGGGGTTGCCGAAGGGGATAGTGCACGGGCACGGGGGAGTACTGCTCGAACATCTGAAAGCCGTTGCGCTGCAGACCGATATCGGGCGTGACGACAACTTCTTCTGGTACACGAGTCCGAGTTGGATGATGTGGAATTTCCAGGTCGCGGGTCTGCTGGTCGGTTCGACCATCGTCTGCTACGACGGCAGCCCGTCGTATCCGACGACGGATGCCCTGTGGAACGTCGCTGCGCGGGAACAGGTGACCGTGCTCGGGACCAGTCCCGGGTACGTCCTTGCGTGCGCCAAAGCGGGTGCGGTGCCGCGCACCGATCACGACTTGAGTGCTCTGCGTTCGGTCGGCATCACCGGCTCCGCGCTGCCGCCGTCGTCGTCGCTCTGGTTGCGTGACAATGTAGGTGTGCAGGTCGGCTCCATCAGCGGCGGTACCGATGTGGTTTCGGCGTTCATCGGTGGTGTGCGGACGGTCCCGGTCTGGCCAGGGGAGTTGTCGGTACCGTTCCTCGGTGTCGCGTTGGATGCCTTCGACGTGAACGGGCAGTCGGTGCGAGGCGAGGTCGGTGAGCTGGTGATCACAGCACCGATGCCGTCGATGCCGATCGAATTTTGGAACGATCCCGATGGAAAGCGTTATCGCGACGCCTACTTCGACACCTACCCGGGCGTGTGGCGGCACGGTGACTGGATCACGATCACCGAACGCGGCAGCATCGAAGTGCACGGTCGTTCGGATTCGACGTTGAACCGCAACGGCATTCGAATGGGTAGCGCCGACATCTACCAGGCTGTCGAGAATTTGCCCGAGATCTCCGAAGCTCTCGTGATCGGGGCCGAGCAGCCCGACGGCGACTACTGGATGCCGTTGTTTGTCGTGCTGGCAGACGATGTCGAACTCGACGACGCACTGCGCGCACGGATCAAGACAGCGATCAGGGACGAAGCGTCACCACGGCATGTGCCAGACGACATCGTGCTCGCGCCGGGGATCCCGCACACACGAACAGGTAAGAAGCTCGAAGTCCCGATCAAGCGCATCTTCCAGGGTGGCGACGCAGCGCGTGCGGTCGACCGAAGTGCGGTCGATGCGCCGGAGTTGATCGAGTGGTACGCCGCGTACGGCACCGACCGGATGGGGAAGAAGGACTAGCGCTCAGCCCAGCGCCGCACGCCAATGCGCCAGGTTGATCCGAGTCATGCTGGTGTGCGGATGCTCAGGACCGAGGTCGGTAGTCAGTTCGTCGAGTAGTTCTTCGTATTCGGCCACCGCACCGGCGATGTCGCCGCTCTTCGCTCGGGACTCTGCGAGATTGCCACGCGTTCTGCGAGTCTGCGGGTGTGCTGCGCCGAGGACTCGAACCTGATCGCGCCGAAGCTGCTCGTAGGCTGCGATGGCCGGGCCGACGTCGCCCATATTGCCGCGCCAGAATGCGAGAGCGCCTCGTGTTGCGAGTGTTTCGGGATGGTCGGAGCCGAGCGAGCGGACCTGGTCGACATGCAACTGTTCGTATTGCTTGACTGCGGCTCCGATCTGCCCGCTGTTGGCGAGGCGCAGGGCGACGGCCTTACGGGTTGTCAAGGTGTCGGTGTGCCCGCTGCCGAGCTCGCTGACTTGGGTGTCGAGTCGAGCCTCTAGCTGCTGCTCTTCGCTCGATGCGTCGGGATCGGTTGCAGTCGGGTCAGCGGTGAGTTGCGCGGGTGGAGCGAGTGCTGGACCGCTGTGGCGCCGCGCAACGAAACTCGCACGCAACGCAGTCGTGGCACGGCGGATGCGGTGCTTGCGATCGCTGGTTCGGAGGCTCATCGGTCGGTACCAATCTGGCGAGGTGTGGCCGCCGCCGTGTGATGTAGGCGACTTGAAGTTCAATATAGGAGATTGATCACGTCCATGGGTACGCGACGGGCCAAAAAGAGAAACTGCACGCCGGTTTCTGGCGCGCGGGCGGTGACGTCTCATCGTCGAGGGAGTAATGCGAGGTTCCAGCGACCGCCGACACATCGACGATCGAAGCTGTCCCACATGTTTCTGGACATACTGCAGGTCGCCGAAATGGGACCGCGTAGCGTCGCCCCCATGGCTGATCTGTCCGATCCTGCGGTCCGGGAATTTCTCACCAGCGGAACACGCACGGCCAAGGTGGGTTTCACGGCACGTGACGGCCGACCGTTGGTCGCGCCGGTGTGGTTCGTCGTCGACGGTGACGACCTCGTCTTCAATACCGGCGTGACGTCAGCGAAAGGCCGAGCCATCGCGCGCGACAACAGGATCGTCGTGTGCGTCGACCTGGAGGAAGCGCCGTTCGGGTTCGTTCAGGTGCAGGGTCTCGCGGAATTGAGCGAGGAACCGACCGAACTTCTGCGACTTGCGACGGCGATCGCGGCCAGATACGTAGGCAGCGACCGTGCAGAGGATTTCGGTAGACGCAACTCCACGCCGGGTGAAGCGGTTGTGCGCCTGCGCCCGACGAAGGTGATCGCCAACCTCGACGTCACCGCGTGACATGACCGTTCACTTCATCGGAGCCGGACCAGGCGCGGCCGACCTGCTCACATTGCGAGCCGTACGGCTACTTGCAAGCAGCCGCGTATGCCTTTACGCCGGAACCTATCTCGACCAGACAGTGCTCGGGCACTGCCCCGACGGCGTCGAGTTGATCGATACGGCGAATCTCGACTTGGACCAGATCACCGAGTTGCTGGTCCGCGCTCACGAATCCGGCCACGATGTCGCCCGCCTGTGTTCCGGTGACCCGTCGATCTATTCGGCTCTCGCGGAGCAAACGAAGCGACTCGACGCCGCCGGAGTTCCATGGGACGTGACCCCCGGGGTCGCGGCGTACTCCGCGGCTGCGGCTGCGTTGGGAACCGAACTCACGGTTCCCGAACTGGCTCAGTCGGTCGTATTGACAAGGGCGCAGGCGAGGTCGACCGCGATGCCCGCCACCGAGGCGTTGGCCAACTTCGCTCGCACCCACGCGACTCTCGTTCTGCATCTAGCCATTACGCAGATCCGGGCACTCGCCGACGAACTGACTCTCGAATACGGCTGCGACTGTCCGGTCGCTGTTGTCTATCGGGCAAGTCAGCCGACCGAACTCGTCCTACGGGGAACTCTTGCCGATATCGCAGATCAAGTCGAGGCAGCTGATCTGCGACTGGCCGCCGTCGTCATCGTCGGGCGAGCGTTGGCTCCTGAGCATGTTACGCAATCGCACCTGTACGACCCGAAGCGATCGCGTCCGAAAGGACCGTGATCATTTCCGCCGCACACAGAATTTTGGGTGAGCGTCAGTCGAAATCGAAGTCGACGGTGTGCACACCCTCGGCGTCGCGGTTGTAGCGGACCCGGCCCGTGCACCCGGCGAGGTCGGCTGTGCCGGAACCGGGCACTATCGCGCCGAAGCTTTCACTCGCCGTCCCTGCGACGACGCCGCCGTGTGCGATGACGATGCTGCCGGTTCGGCCGCCGATGGTTCCGGTGAACACTTCGTTGGCGACGTAACTCGCCCCCACTTCGTTCGCGGCTGTCAGCAACTCGGCTGTGCTCTCTCCGGACACCGCGCCGGTGAACGTTTTGGTGACTACGACGCGATCGAAAGATGTTGCTCCGAGTGGTTCCCGCAGCATGGTCGGAACCCATCCGGTGACGTCGAAGTGGGCAGTGATCGTATCGTTCGGCATAGCTCGAGATTAGCTACCGAAGCGCGGCCGACGATTGAACATTTCGGACAGTCACTCTTGTCGGCCCCACGAGACACGGGTGAATCCGCAGTATTGGTTCGCACGTCCAACTGGGCGGTAGATTGGTTGGGTGATCATCCATCCGACCGCGCAGTCATCAATCTTGCAGCCGGACCCCGGCGCTGGGCAAGCACTCCCGGGCGTCGGATGACGGTCATCGGCTGCAGACCGAGCGCCAAGCAGCGGACTCGGTAGAAGGTTTGTCCGAAGGTTCGCGCAGAGCGAACGATTTCGTGTAACAGGTCGCATCCGACCAGCAGATATACACAATGGACTTTTAACGATATCGATATTTGAACTTTGGCCCGGAAGAGCTTGTCGTAGCGGTTGGATATGTTGCGGTCGAGCGTCAACGGTGCGGTTGGGGAGCGCTTCGAGTGTTTCCGGAAACGAGGTAACGGTTGGACCAGCAGGATTTCGACGGAATCGACAAATCTGCTCGAGAAGCTGATCGGAACGCGCTGGATGTGTTTCCACTTTCGCCTGCTCAGCTGGGGATGTGGTACGCACAGCACCTCGATCCCGAGGTGCCGATCAACATCGCGCAGTACGTCGACCTTGTGGGGGACCTCGATACCGCTGCGCTAGACCGCGCCAGCGCTGCTGCCGCACGCGAGTTCGGTTCCGGCTACCTGCGAATCATCGAACAGGGCGCCGAACCGGTTCAGACCATCGACTACTCCCTCGATACGCGGCTCAAGCAGGTCGACGTACGTGGCGAAGCAGATCCCGTCGCCGCAGCCGTCGAGTGGATGCGTGCGGAGTACAGCGCACCCATCGATCTCGTCGAGGGTCGACTGATCGTGCAGGCGGCAATTCACGTCGAAGATCATCGGTGGTTCTGGTACTCACGTGTCCACCACGTCGCGCTCGATGGCTACGGCGCGACCACGTTCATGAATCGCATCGCCGAGCACTATTCGGCAGAAGCAGCGGGCGTCGAGGCCGAGCCGTCCAAGGCAGGCGACCTACGCGCTCTGTACGAGCAGGAGCTCGCATACCGCGACAGCACCAGATTCCAGAACGACAAGGTGTACTGGGCCGAACGAGTTGCCGGCCTCGAAGAAGGAACGAGCCTTACCGGGCGTACCGCGGCGCCTGCCCCCGTCAACGGCATCGTCAGCGCAGCCATGTCCGCCGAAGAAGGCTCGCTGCTGGCAAGATCGGTCGCAAAGCACGACTCCTCGCAGGCAACGTTGCTGATTGCTGCGGTCGGTGCGTACTTGGCGCAGATCAACGGAACGACCGACGTCATCCTCAGCCTTCCGGTCACCGCGCGCACCACCGCCGTGATGCGTCGCTCCGGCGGCATGGTGTCGAATGTAGTTCCGCTGCGACTGCGCGTCGACTATTCGACGACGGTCACCGATCTGCTCAAGTCGATCGCCGTCGAAGTGTCCGGCGCACTCCGCCATCAGCGCTACCGCCACGAAGACATCCGACGGGATTCACCGACTCAGAACAGCACCAAGGAATTCTTCGGCCCCTGGGTCAACATCATGTTGTTCCACAGCGAGCTCGCCTTCGGTCCGATGACCGGGCAGCTGCACGTGCTCTCGACGGGTGCAATCGAAGACCTCGGCGTGAACCTCTATCAGTCGGTAGCCGGCGCGCGCGCCCACATCGACTTCGAGACCAACCCGAACCTGTACACCGAAGACGAAGCAAAGCTGCACCACGCCAGGTTCCTCGACTTCTTCGAACGATTCCTCGCTGCCGAGCCGTCCGATGCGGTCTGGTCGCTCGATGTCACAAGCGAGCACGAACGAACGCTGTCGGTCGAAGGCTGGAACGACACCTTCCGCGACGTCCCCGACACGACGCTCACCGAGTTGCTCGGCGAGCAGCGCACGCTCACCCCCGACAACGAGGCGGTCGAGTTCGAAGGCGCAGGGCTGACGTACGCCGAATTCGACGCGAGGGTCAACCGGCTGGCCCGACACCTCATTGCCGCCGGGGTAGGCCCGGAATCGCTCGTTGCACTCGGCATGCGGCGATCACTCGATCTCGTGGTCGGTATGCATGCCGTGCTCGCCGCAGGCGGTGCCTACGTTCCGATCGATCCCGACCACCCCGCCGAGCGGACGTCCTACATCCTGGACAGCTCGAAGCCGGTGTGTGTCCTGACGACGTCCTACGACGACGTCGACCTGCCAGCAGGTGTCGCGATCCTGCATATCGACACGCTCGCACTCGACGACGTCGATCCTGCTCCGATCACTGCGGCCGACCGACTGTCGCCGCTGGCTCCCGGCAATACGGCATACGTCATCTACACATCGGGGTCGACCGGTCGCCCCAAGGGTGTCGCAGTCACCCATCACGCGATCGTCAATCAGATGGCGTGGATGCTCGCCGAGTACGACATCACCGCGGCCGACGTCTACTTCCAGAAGACAGCGACCACCTTCGACGTCTCGTTGTGGGGTTACTTCCTGCCGCTGCTCGTCGGAGCGAAGCTGATCGTCGCGACACCCGACGGTCATCGTGATGCTGCCTATGTTGCTGCCGAGATCGAGAAGCACGGCGCGACCCTCACCGACTTCGTCCCGTCGATGCTCACGGTGTTCGCACTCGAGGCGACTGTCGAGCAGTGCGCGACGCTGCGACACGTGTTCGTCATCGGTGAGGCATTGCCGCCGGAGACCGCGGCAGCGTTCCGCGCGATCTCACCTGCCGGACTCCAGAACCTGTACGGCCCCACCGAGGCCGCGGTCAGCGTCACCTACTGGCAGTGCACCGAGGCCGACACCGTCACTGTTCCGATCGGTATGCAGGAGTGGAACGTTCGGGCCTACGTGCTCGATTCGCGACTTCGCCCGGCAGCGGTCGGAGCAGCGGGCGAGCTTTATCTCGCGGGCAGGCAGTTGGCGCGTGGCTACCTCGGCCGACCCGATCTGACGTCAGATCGATTCGTCGCCGATCCGCTCGGTGAGCCTGGAACCCGGATGTACCGCACCGGCGACCTCGTCAGGTGGCGTGCCGACGGCATGCTCGAGTACATCGGGCGCACCGACTTCCAGGTCAAGTTCCGCGGTCAGCGCATCGAACTCGGCGAGATCGAGACGGCGTTGCTCGCGCATCAGACGGTCAGCCAGGCGGTCGTCCTCGTCGCCGACACCGCGACCGGCCAGCAGTTGGTCAGCTATGTCGTTGCGCGCCAAGGTCAGAGCATCGATCCGACCGAACTGTCGCGCTCCGTTGCCGTGCGGCTGCCCAGCTACATGGTGCCTGCATCGGTCATGGTGCTCGACGCACTTCCGCTCAACACCAGCGGCAAGCTGGATCGAAAGGCGTTGCCGGAACCTGTGTTCGGTGGCGACGCCGATCGTTTCCGGGCGCCGCGGACCCAGGCCGAGCAGATCGTCGCCGGCGTGTTCGCCGATGTTCTCGGTGTGTCGCGGATCGGTATCGACGACAGCTTCTTCGATCTCGGTGGTAACTCGCTTGTCGCAACGCAGGTGGTCTCGCGGATCGGCGCAGCGTTCGGTATCTCGCTCGGCGTGCGTGCACTGTTCGAAACGCCAACTGTCGCAGGGCTTGCCATCCGCGCGCAGGCGGCAGACAAGCTGGACGCCGACCGTCCGGCGCTGATCGCCCGTCCCCGGCCCGATCGGATTCCGCTTTCCCCTGCACAGCAGCGGATGTGGTTCCTCAACCAGTTCGACCCGACGGTCCCCACCTACAACCTGCCGTTCGTGGTTCGCCTTCGCGGCGCGGTGAACGTCGACGCGCTGCAGACCGCGCTCGTCGACGTGATCGAGCGGCAAGAGTCGTTGCGGACCCTGTTCCCCGAGTCCAGCGACGGTGGGTACCAGCAGGTCCTGCCGATGTCGGAGATCGACCTCGGCATTGCCGTCGTGTCCATCCCAGAGCAGCAGTTGCAGCAGCGCCTTGCCGAGTTCGGCGCTGTCGGGTTCGACGTGTCGCAAGAACTGCCGATCCGAATCCGTATCTACGAGTTGGCATCCGACGACTATGCGATCGCCATCGTGTTGCATCACATTGCGGCGGACGGCTTTTCGTTCGGACCGTTCGCGCGTGACGTCGCCACCGCCTACACGGCACATGCGCTCGGCGTAGCACCGACGTGGCAACGACTGCCGGTGCAGTACGCGGATTACACACTGTGGCAACGAGATCTGCTCGGATCCGAGGACGATGCCGATTCGATCGCGTCGCGCCAGATCGCATACTGGAAGCAGCAGTTGGCCGGGCTTCCGGATCAGCTCGATCTGCCGTCGGACCGTCCGCGTCCCAGTGTGCAGACCTTCGAAGGCGGCCGCACCGCATTTATGATCAGCGCCGACCTGCATCGTCGGCTCACCGATCTCGCCCGCGCGCACGGCGTCAGCCTGTTCATGGTCATGCACAGCGCGCTTGCCGTGCTGATGTCGCGGCTGTCGGGGACGACGGACATCGCACTCGGCACACCGATCGCAGGCCGCGGCGAGCAAGCACTGGATGACCTCATCGGCATGTTCGTCAACACACTCGTGTTGCGCACCGAGATCGACAGCGACGAGGCCTTCGCAGACCTCCTCGTTCGAGTCCGCGACATCGACCTCAACGGGTTCGCGCACTCCGCGGTGCCGTTCGAGCGTCTCGTCGAAGCCCTCAACCCGGTTCGCTCGCGCAGCCGCCACCCACTGTTCCAGGTTGTCCTCTCCTTCCAGGAGGAGGCGCCGAACTCCCTCGAGCTGCCCGATCTCTCGGTCGTTGCCAGCGAGGTCGAGGTCGACCTCGCCAAGTTCGACATGCAGTGGAGCCTGTCCGAGATCCATACGGCTGCAGGGGAACCCGACGGTATCGAAGGCGGCGTGAGCTTCGCGACCGACCTGTTCGACGCCGCGACCGTTGCCGTTTTCGGTCAGCGTTTCCTCCGAATTCTCGCCGTCGTTGCTGCGGACCCGTCCCTGTCCGTTCGCGACATCGACATTCTCGGAGCCGACGAACGCGCGAGTCTCGTCGCTCGGACCGGGGCACCGGCCGAGTCCGCCCGACCGCTTCCCGAGTTGCTCGCCGACGCCGTTGCACTGTCGCCCGACGGTGTCGCAGTCGCGTTCGACGACCGGACGATCACCTACCGCGAGCTCGACGAACGCAGCTCGCAGCTCGCTCGTGTGCTGATCGAGCGTGGCGCGGGACCGGAATCGCTTGTCGCCGCGGGTATCACCCGTTCCATCGAGTCAGTCCTTGCTGCGTGGGCGATCACCAAGTCGGGTGCGGCCTTCGTGCCGGTCGACCCGAACTATCCGATGGACCGGATCACGCACATGCTCGTCGACTCCGGCGCGACGATCGGCCTGACCGTCAGCGAGCTGCGCCCCGACCTGCCCGATGCAGTCGAATGGTTGGTCATCGACTCGCCGGACTTCGGGCGGACCGTCGACGCGCAATCGGCAGAACCGGTGTGGGATGCAGATCGGTTGCGGCCGCTGCACGTCGAGCAACCGGCGTACATGATCTACACCTCCGGGTCGACGGGTGTGCCGAAGGGCGTAGTCGTCACCCACAGGGGTTTGGCGAACTTCAGCGCAGAGCAGCGTGAGCGTTATGCGACGACCGCGCAGTCGCGGACGCTGCATTTCGCGTCGCCGAGTTTCGACGCGTCGGTGCTCGAGCTACTGCTGGCGATCGGTGCGGGCGCGACGATGGTCATCGTTCCGCCGTCGATCTACGGTGGTGCGGAACTGGCGACGCTGCTCCGGCGCGAGCGGGTTACACACGGATTCGTGACGCCTGCGGCGCTGGCGTCGGTCGATCCGAGCGGGCTCGACGACTTCCGCGCCGTGGTCGCAGGTGGCGAGGCTGTACCTGCGGACCTGGTCTCGCGCTGGGCACCCGGCCGCGAATTCTTCAACGGTTACGGACCGACCGAAACCACGATCATGACCAACATCAGCGAGCCGCTGGAACGCGGTGCGCTGGTCACCATCGGCGGACCGATCCGCGGCATGTCGGCGTTCGTGCTCGATACGCGCCTCAAGCCGGTGCCGGTCGGCGTCGCGGGCGAGTTGTACCTCTCCGGTCTGCAGTTGGCCCGCGGTTATCACCGTCGGCCGGGGCTGACCGCTGAGCGTTTCGTCGCCGACCCCTTCACCGGGACGGGTGGACGTCTCTACCGCACGGGTGACGTCGTTCGCTGGACGGCGGATGGTTCGGTCGAGTACGTGGGCCGCAGTGACTTCCAGGTCAAGGTGCGCGGTTTCCGCATCGAACTCGGCGAGATCGACGCGGCGCTCTCGGCGTATCCCGACGTCGATTTCGCGACGACCGTCGCACGCGATTCGGCTGCGGGCTCGACCGTTCTGGTCTCCTATGTCACCCAGGCGTCCGGCGCCGAACTCGACATCGACGAGCTGTCCGACTTCGTCGGCCGCACGTTGCCGAGCCACATGGTGCCGTCCTCGATCATGGTGATCGACGAGATCCCGTTGACGCCGGTCGGCAAGCTCGATCGAAAAGCGTTGCCTGCGCCGGTGTTCGAGGTTCGGGAATTCCGCGCGCCGACGACTCCGATCGAAGAGATCGTCGCCGAGATCATCGGTGACGTGCTCGGTGTTGCGCGGGTCGGCGTCGACGACGACTTCTTCGAGCTCGGTGGCAACTCTCTGATCGCGACACAGGTCGTATCGCGACTCGGTACGGCGCTCGATGCCCGCGTGCCGGTTCGGATGCTGTTCGAAGCTCCGACTGTCGGTGCGCTGGCAGCACGCGTCGAGTCCCATGCCGGTGACGGCGGGCGTGCGGCCCTTGTGCCGCGTGATCGTCCCGAGCGCATCCCGTTGTCGCTTGCGCAGCAACGGATGTGGTTCCTCAACCGCTTCGATACCGAGTCGGCGGTCAACAACATCCCGATCGCGATCCGCCTCACCGGTGAACTGGATGTTGCCGCGCTGCAGGTCGCCGTGATCGATGTGATCGACCGGCACGAGTCGCTGCGAACGGTGTTCCCCGACTCGACGGACGGTCCGCAGCAGGTTGTCCTCGATGCGGCGCAGATCGTTCCCGACCTCACTCCGATCGCGACGACCAACGAGAATCTCGTTCAGCATCTCATCGCGTTGGCCTCGGTCGCCTTCGATGTGACGGACGAAGTGCCCTTGCACGCAAGTCTTTTCGAGATCGATGAGACCGAGTACGTGCTCGGCATGGTCGTGCACCACATCTCCGCCGACGGTTGGTCGATGGGCCCGCTCGCTCGCGATGTGATGGTTGCCTACGCGGCGCGCACCACGTGGGAGGCCCCTGCCTGGTCGGTGCTGCCCGTGCAGTACGCCGATTATGCGCTGTGGCAACGTGAGGTTCTCGGATCCGAAGACGACCCGACGTCCCTCATCTCACAGCAGGTTCAGTTCTGGTCCGACAAGCTCGCCGGTGTTCCCGATCAACTCGACCTGCCGTCGGACCGTCCGCGCCCGGTCATCGCCACCTATCAGGGTGGGGTGTTCGAGTTCTCGATCTCGGACACGATGCAGCGCGATCTCATGGATCTCGCGCACGCGCACAACGCGTCGCTGTTCATGGTTATGCACGCCGCGCTCGGGGTGCTGCTGTCACGCCTGTCCGGAACGTCGGACATCGCCATCGGTACACCGGTCGCAGGCCGTGGCGAGCAAGCGCTCGACGAATTGATCGGCATGTTCGTCAACACTCTCGTGTTGCGGACCCAGGTCGAACCCGATGCGTCGTTCGTCGAACTGCTCGCACAGGCACGGGAAACCGACCTCGCGGCGTTCGGTCATGCCGACGTGCCGTTCGAGCGGCTGGTGGATGTGCTCAACCCGGCGCGGTCACGCGCGCGACATCCGCTGTTCCAGGTCATGCTCACGTTCCAGAACACGGGACAGGTGTCGCTCGAACTGCCAGGCCTGAGCGTTGCCGGAGTCGAGTTCGATGCGCATCTCGCCAAGTTCGACCTGCAGCTGACCCTGTCCGAGATCGCAGGACAGAACGGTCAGCCAGCAGGTTTGGCCGCCGAATTCTCCTACGCCACAGATCTGTTCGACGAATCGACGGTCGCGTCGTTTGCCGATCGCTTCGTTCGTGTGCTCGACGAGGTGCTCCTCGACGCCACGGTGGCCGCAGGCGACATCGAGCTGCTGGACGCGGCCGAGCGACACCTCGTGCTGTCGGAATGGAATTCGACGGCGCACGAGGTGGACCCGGCCGCGACGCTCGCGAGCATGTTCGACGCAGCATTGGGAGAGCACGCGACCGCGACCGCATTGTCCTTCGAAGGCGCAACTCTGACCTACGCCGAGTTCGCCGAGCGCGTCAACACGCTTGCGCGACACCTGATCTCGATCGGCGTCGGACCGGAATCCCTCGTCGCACTCGGCATGCGGCGATCACTCGATCTGGTCGTCGGCATGTACGCGGTGACGGTGGCGGGCGGCGGCTACGTGCCGCTGGATCCCGATCATCCGATCGAACGCAAGACCTACATCCTCGAGACCGCGCAGCCGGTCTGCGTGCTGACAACGGCGAGTGACGACTTCGCCGTCGCAGGCGCGATCCGAATCGACGAACTCGACCTGTCCGACTACGCTGCCGAGCCGATTGCTGCCTCGGAACGTACTGCGGCGCTGGCACCGACGAACACCGCGTATGTGATCTTCACGTCCGGTTCTACCGGTCGCCCCAAGGGCGTCGCCGTGTCGCACGCGGCGATCGTCAACCGCCTCGTGTGGATGCAGGCCGCCTACCAACTCACCGCCGCCGACGTCGTGCTGCAAAAGACGCCGGCAACGTTCGACGTGAGCGTCTGGGAGTTCTTCTGGCCGTTGCAGATCGGTGCCAAGCTCGTCGTCGCGCGCCCCGACGGCCATCGCGATCCCGCCTACCTCGTCGACGTCATCGCCGAGGAATCCGTCACCACCGCGCACTTCGTGCCGTCGATGATGGCTGTGTTCGTCGCGCACGAAGGCCACGGCGAGAGCTCGCTGCGATTGGTGTTCGCGTCGGGTGAAGCCCTGCCCGCGAGCACAGCGCAGAGCCTTCGCGAGCTGACCGGTGCCGCGTTGCACAACCTCTACGGTCCGACCGAAGCTGCGGTCGACGTCACCTATCACGAGGTCGTCGATACCGACGACCTCAGTGTCCCCATCGGTGCGCCCGTCTTCAACACCGCTGTCTACGTGCTCGATTCGCGCCTGCGGCCGGTTCCGGTCGGTGTTGCGGGCGAGCTGTATCTCGCCGGTGTGCAGTTGGCCCGCGGTTACGTCGCTCGTCCAGATCTGACGGCCGATCGGTTCGTCGCGAATCCGTACGCAGCGACGCCGGGCGCGCGGATGTACCGCACCGGCGACCTCGTCGCCTGGACGGATGCAGGCGAACTCGAATACATCGGACGCACCGACTTCCAGGTCAAGTTGCGTGGTCTGCGTATCGAACTCGGCGAGATCGAAGCCGCACTGACGGCGCTCGATTCGATCGGCCAAGCCGTTGCGATGGTCCGCGGCGACGCGCGGATGGGCGACCAGTTGGTTGCCTACCTGGTCGCGACCAACGGCGGTATCGACCTCGACACGGTCCGGAGTGCGCTCGCGCATGCCCTGCCGTCGTACATGGTGCCGTCCGCGTTCGTCGTACTCGATGCGCTACCACTCAACGCCTCCGGCAAGTTGGACCGAAAGGCGTTGCCAGCGCCGGTGTTCGAGGCAAAGGTGTTCCGCGCACCGACGACCCCGATCGAGGAGATCGTCGCCAATACGTTCGCCGAGGTGCTCGGATCCGAGCGGGTCGGTCTCGACGACGACTTCTTCGAATTGGGTGGCAACTCGCTCGTCGCGACCCAGGTCGTCGCACGCTTGAGCGCCGCACTCGACGCCCAGATCGGCGTCCGTGAGCTGTTCGAAGCGCCGACGGTCGCAAGTTTGGCCGCTCGTGCCGAGTCTCATGCCGGACACGGTGCGCGTGCCGCCTTGGTGCCGCAGGAGCGTCCGGCGAAGATTCCGCTGTCCCTTGCGCAGCAACGGATGTGGTTCCTCAACAGGTTCGACACCGCTTCTGCGGTGAACAACATCCCTGTCGCATTGAAGTTGTCGGGCAGCTTGGATGTCGATGCGCTGCAGGCCGCGGTCGGCGACGTCATCGCTCGTCACGAGACCCTGCACACCGTCTACCCGGATTCCGCCGACGGTCCGCATCAGGTCCTGGTACCCGTGGCCTCGGCCGTGCCGGACCTCACGCCTGTTGCTACCGACGCCACCGAATTGCACAGTGCTGTACTGGCTTTTGTGATGCGAGGTTTCGACGTCACCGTGGACGTGCCGGTTCGCGCGCAGCTACTGCAGACCGCCGCCGACGAGTACGTGCTCGCCATCGTCGTGCACCACATCAGTGCGGACGGATTCTCCGTCGGCCCGTTCACGCGGGACCTCATGGTGGCCTACGCATCGCGTTCGCAAGGCGAGCCGCCGGTGTGGGAACCGCATCCGGTGCAGTACGCGGACTTCGCGCTGTGGCAGCGCAAGGTGCTCGGCTCCGAGGACAATCCGACTTCGCTGATCTCGAGTCAGCTCGGCTATTGGCGCGACGCTTTGGCTGGTATTCCGGATCAGTTGGATCTGCCCACCGATCGCCCTCGTCCGGCGACCGCATCCGACCGCGGCGCTGTGTACGAGTTCACGATCTCGCCGAGACTGCACCAGGCATTGTCGACGATTGCGCGCGAACAGCATTCGACGGTGTTCATGGCTGTGCACTCGGTGTTCACGGTGCTGCTTGCCCGGCTGTCGGGCACGGACGACATCGCGATCGGCACTCCGGTTGCCGGTCGCGGTGACGCTGCTCTCGACGATCTGATCGGCATGTTCGTCAACACACTGGTGTTGCGTGCCGAATACGATCCGGCTGCATCGTTCACGGATCTGCTCGCAGCGGTTCGCGAAGTCGATCTCGCGGCGTTCGGTCACGCAGACGTGCCGTTCGAGCGTCTTGTCGAGGTACTCAACCCTGCTCGATCGCAGGCGCGGCATCCGTTGTTCCAGGTGATGCTCGCCTTCCAGAACCAGCATCGCCCGCATCTCGAACTCGACGGATTGACCGTCAGCGGACTGCCTGCGGGCGACGAACTTGCGAAGTTCGACTTGCAGCTCACCCTGCTCGACCAGTACGACGAGGACGGCAAACCAGGCGAGATCACGGCGCTGTTTGGTTATGCGACAGACCTTTTCGACGAGTCGACGGTCGCAAGTTTCGCCGACCGATTCGTTGGTCTGCTCGAAGCGATCACGTCGGCGCCCGACGTCGCCGTCGGCAGTATCGATCTCCTCGATCCGGCCGAACGCGATCTGGTGCTCGTCGAATGGAACGACACCGCGCAGGATCTGGATCCCTCCACGACCGTCGTCGAATTGTTCGCTGCGCAGGTCGCGGCAACACCGGACGCTGTCGCTGTGTCGTTCGATGGCGGCGAACTGACGTACGCGGAGTTCGCGGCTCGCGTGCATCGGGTTGCGCGCCTGTTGATCTCGCAGGGTGTCGGACCGGAGACGCTGGTCGGGCTCGGAATGCGGCGCTCCGTCGAGCTCGTCGTCGCGATGTACGCGGTGCTCGAAGCGGGTGGCGCGTACGTTCCACTCGATCCGGATCATCCGGCCGAGCGCGTCGCGCACATCCTCGACACCGCCGACCCGATCTGCGTGTTGACTACTGGCGCAGACGATTTCGTTGCACCGCTACCCGCCTATGTCATCGATCTGACCACGGTCGACCTCACGACTTTCGCGGATACGCCGATCGCCGCGGGGGAACGGCTCGCGCAACCGCGGCCCGACAACGCTGCCTACGTCCTCTTCACCTCGGGATCGACCGGTCGACCGAAGGGTGTGACGGTCTCGCGAGCAGCGGTGGCCAATCAGGTCCAGTGGATCGTGGACAGGTTCGCCATCGGCGCCGCCGACGTTGTGTTGTTCAAGACTCCGGCGACGTTCGACGTTTCGGTATGGGAACTGTACGGACCGTTGGTGACCGGCGCGACGATGGTGATCGCGACGGCCAATGGTCATCGCGATCCCGAATACCTCGCCGAGACCATCGCTGCTCATGGCGTGACCCTGACGTCGTTCGTGCCGTCGATGCTGTCGGTGTTCGCCGGAACGGTCGAGGCAGGTAGCTTGCCGTCGCTGCGTGCGCTGCTCGTCGCCGGCGAGGCATTGCCGCGTGAGACTGTCGCCGCGACACGGCAGCTCACCGACGCCGCACTGCACAACCTCTACGGGCCGACCGAGTTCACCGTGCACGCGACCGAATGTGTGCTCGAAGGCGAACTTCCGACGAACGTCCCGATCGGCTCGCCGGTCTGGAACGCTCAGGCGCTGATCCTGGATGCGCGACTGCAGTTGTCGCCGGCAGGTGTGCCGGGTGAGTTGTACCTGGCAGGCACGCAGTTGGCGCGTGGCTACGCCCAACGCGCGGATCTGACGTCGGATCGTTTCGTTGCCAACCCCTTCGGCGATCCCGGCGCGCGGATGTATCGCACCGGCGACCTGGTGCGCTGGAATGCCGACGGCGTCATCGAATACCTCGGACGCACCGACTTCCAGGTCAAGCTGCGTGGTCTGCGTATCGAACTCGGCGAGATCGAGTCGGCACTGCTGTCGCATTCGTCGGTGACCCAGGCTGTCGCACTGCTGCACAGCGATCCGCACACCGGCGAGCAACTCGTCGCCTACGTGGTGCCTGCGCCGGGGTCCGCGCCGGATGCTGCCGACCTCAGGAGTGTTGTCGCACAGCAGCTTCCGTCGTACATGGTGCCCGCCGCGTTCGTCACCCTCGATGCGCTCCCACTGAACGCATCCGGCAAGCTCGACCGCCGCGCACTACCTGCGCCGCTCTTCGTAGCCAAGGCGTTCCGCGCACCGGCCAACCCGGTCGAGGAAATCGTCGCCGAGGTGTTCGCCGAGGTGCTCGGGCTCGTTCGGGTCGGCCGCGACGACGACTTCTTCGAACTCGGTGGCAACTCGCTCATCGCGACCCAGGTCGCCTCGCGCATCGGTGCCGCGCTGGACACGCAGGTGCCCGTCCGCGTTCTTTTCGAAGCATCCACCGTCGCAGCACTCGCGGCACGCACGGAATCGCATGCGGGAGAAGGCCGTCGAGCTCCGCTGGTCGCTCGCGAGCGACCGGCGCTGATCCCGTTGTCGCTCGCGCAGCAGCGGATGTGGTTCCTCAACCGCTTCGACACCCAGTCCGGTGCCAACAACATTCCGTTCGCGGTCCGGCTGTCGGGCGAACTCGACGTCGTCGCGTTCAGCGCGGCTATCAACGACGTGATCGGACGCCACGAGTCGCTGCGCACCGTCTACCCAGAGATCGACGGTGTCGGCTACCAGGTGGTGCGACCGCATCGTGAGATCGAGTTCGATCTGGTGATCGAGGAGGTGCACGCGGACGAACTGGTCGACCGCGTCGCAGCTTTGGCGAACGAAAGTTTCGACGTCACAACAGAACTGCCGTTCCGTGCGCGACTGCTGCAACTCGACGACACCGAGTACGTGGTCACCCTCGTGTTGCACCACATCAGTTCCGACGGGTTCTCGGTCGGGCCGATGATGCGCGACGTCATGGGCGCGTACGCCGCACGGACCCAGGGTGAGGCGCCCGGCTGGAAGGCACTCGACGTTCAGTACGTCGACTACACGCTGTGGCAGCGCGAGGTTCTCGGTACCGAGGACGATCCGAAGTCGTTGATCAGCAAGCAGATCGACTACTGGTCCACAACATTGGCCGATCTGCCCGAGCTACTGGAACTACCCGCCGATCGAGTTCGTCCGGAAGTGGCAACCAACCGTGGTCGCACGCTCGGCTTCACGATCGATGCGGAACTGGCCGATGCATTGTCGGAGCTCGCACGCACACACGGCGCCTCGCTGTTCATGGTGCTGCACTCTGCGTTGGCGCTGTGGGCTGCCCGGATGTCCGGCACCACCGACATCGCGATCGGCACACCTGTCGCAGGTCGTGGCGAGCAAGCGCTCGACGACATCATCGGCATGTTCGTCAACACCCTCGTGCTGCGCACCGAAGTCGACGGCAGTGCGGGCTTCGTCGACCTGCTGGCGACGAGCCGGGACACGGATCTCGGTGCCTTCGGCCACGCGGATGTGCCGTTCGAACGTCTCGTCGAGGTGCTCGACCCGGCCCGATCACAAGCGCATCACCCGCTGTTCCAGCTGATGTTCACCTACCAGAATGCCTTCGAAGGCACGTTCGCACTGGCGGGTATCGATGCTGAGATCGTCGAATTCGACACCGGTACAGCGAAGTTCGATCTGCAGCTGACCATCGGCGAGGCCGCCACGGTCGCGGGCCGCACGGAACTGTCCGGTCACTTCACTTACGCGACGGATCTGTTCGACGACTCGACGGTCGCAGGGTTCGCGGAGCGTTTCGTCCGTCTCCTGCGCGGTGTCGTCGCCGAACCTACCCATGCCGTCGGTGACATCGACACCCTCGATGCCATCGAGCGCGATCAAGTGCTGCACCTGTGGAATTCGTCCGGACCGGACACCGGTGCCGACACCACTCTCGTGGCTCTGTTCGACAATGCCGCAGCGGCACATCCCGATTCGGTCGCGGTGCGGTACGAGAACTCCGCGTTGACCTACCGTGAACTCGACGCCCGCGCGAATCAGCTCGCGCGCGTCCTGATCGACGCTGGTGTCGGCCCGGAATCGCTTGTCGCAGTGTCGTTGCCACGTTCACTTGATCTCGTCGTCGCGCTGCTTGCCGTGGTGAAAGCCGGTGGCGGCTACCTACCTGTCGATCCGACGTACCCGGCAGATCGCATCGAGTACATGCTTCTCGACGCGGCACCGGTCTGTGTCGTTGCCGCCTCCGATCGCGAGATCGCTTTGCCTGCAGCGCTTCCGGTGCTGGAGATCGACACCCTCGATGTCTCGGGCGTTTCGACAACACCGATAACCGACGCAGAGCGGACCGCACCGCTGCTGTCGTCGCACATCGCCTACGTCATCTACACGTCCGGTTCGACCGGACGGCCGAAGGGTGTGCTCGTACCGCACCGCAACGTGGTGAAGCTGTTCGCGAACACCCAGTCGGCCTTCGGTTTCGACCACAACGACGTGTGGACGATGTTCCACTCGTACGCGTTCGACTTCTCGGTGTGGGAACTCTGGGGCCCGTTGCTGTACGGCGGCACGCTCGTCGTTGTCGACTACTACACCTCGCGGTCGCCCGAGCAGTTCCACGAACTGCTGGAGCGCGAACGCGTCACCGTCCTCAACCAGACACCCTCGGCGTTCTATCAGCTCGCCGAGGTAGATCGACGGTCTACAGCCGAGTTGTCCTTGCGCTACGTGGTTTTCGGTGGCGAGGCACTCGAACTGCGACGCCTGACCGACTGGTACGGCAGGCACGCCGACAATGCTCCGCGCTTGGTGAACATGTACGGCATCACCGAGACGACGGTCCACGTCAGCCATCGCGAACTGGATGCCGCGACAGCGTCGGCGGCAACGAGCAGCATCGTCGGTCGGGCGATCGCCGGTCTCGAAGTGTTCGTTCTCGACACGCGGCTGCGTCCGGTTCCCGTCGGTGTTCCCGGCGAAATGTACGTGGCGGGTGTTCAACTCGCTCGCGGCTACCTCGGCCAGCCGGCGCTGACTGCGGGACGTTTCGTCGCCAGCCCGTTCGGGGAGGCAGGCACCGCGCTCTACCGAACCGGTGACCTTGCTCGCTGGAACCGGTCGGGTGAACTCGAATACCTAGGTCGCGCCGACGATCAGGTTAAGGTCCGCGGCTTCCGCATCGAGCTCGGCGAGATCGAAGCAGCTCTCCTTGCCCAGGATTCGGTCGCGCAGGTCGCGGTGATCGTGCGTGAGGATGCGCCGGGTGATCAGCGTCTGGTTGCCTACGCCGTCGCAGCGCCGAGCGTTGCGATCGACGTCGAGACCGTGCGCGACGACGTCGCCGATCTGCTACCCGCCTACATGGTGCCGTCGGCGATCGTCGTACTCGACTCGATTCCGCTGACCGCCAACGGAAAGCTGGATCGCAAGTCGCTGCCGGCTCCGGCAGCGGAAGGCCGGGCGTTCCGGGCCCCGACTACGCCAGTCGAAGAAGTCGTCGCCGGTGTGTTCGCCGACGTCATCGGAATCGACAGGGTCGGTCGCGACGACGACTTCTTCGATCTCGGCGGCAACTCGCTGATCGCAACTCGGGTCGTCTCCAGGATCGGTGCCGCACTGGGCACCGTCGTACCGGTACGGACGCTGTTCGAAGCGTCGACGGTCGCGGCGATGGCCGCCCGCGTCGAGTCGCACTCGGGCGAAGCACGCCGTGCCTTGACTGCCGGACCTCGTCCGGACCTGATCCCGCTGTCGTTCGCTCAGCAGCGGATGTGGTTCCTGAACAAGTACGACACGACGTCGGCGGCCTACAACGTCCCGATCGCGATACGGCTGGAAGGCGAACTCGATGTCGATGCATTGCGCATCGCCATCGCCGATGTCATCCGTCGCCACGAGTCGCTTCGCACTCGCTACCCGGAGCACGGTGGTACGCCGTACCAGGTGATTGTTGCTGCGGAGCAAGCTATTCCGGAGCTGGCGCCGATCGACGTCACCGCAGACGGATTGCTCGGCGCAGTCATGGACTTCATGTCCGACGGCTTCGATGTCAGCGAGCATGCCCCGATCCGCGCACGTATCTTCCGCACGAGCCCCGTCGAACACGTACTCGCCGTCGTCGTGCACCACATCAGCGCGGACGGCTTCTCGATGGGCCCGCTGACGCGCGACGTGATGACAGCGTATGTGGCACGCACCGAAGGCGAAGCTCCGTCCTGGTCGCCGCTCGAGGTGCAGTACGCGGACTACGCCATCTGGCAACGCGAGGTGCTCGGCTCCGAGGACGACGCGCAGTCCCTGATCTCCAAGCAGATCGCGTACTGGGACTCGGCGCTCGCAGGCATCCCCGATCAGCTCGATCTGCCCGCCGACCGCCCACGCCCGTCGATCGCGACCAATGCAGGTAGGACGTCGACGTTCACGATCGACGCAGACCTGCTCGCCGGTCTCAACAGGGTTGCCCGCGAACAGAACTCGTCGCTGTTCATGGTGGTGCACGGTGCGCTCGCCGTGTTGCTGGCCAGGTTGAGCGGTACCGACGACATCGTCATCGGCACACCGGTCGCAGGCCGAGGCGATGCCGCGCTCGACGATCTCGTCGGCATGTTCGTCAACACTCTCGTGCTGCGGACACCGATCGACGCAACGGAGTCGTTCGCCGACTTGATCGCCAGGGTCCGGCAGGTCGACCTCGACGCCTTCGGTCATGCCGACGTGCCGTTCGAGCGGCTCGTCGACGTGCTCGACCCGGAGCGCTCCCAGGCACGCCATCCGCTGTTCCAGGTCGCGCTCGCGTTCCAGAACCTCGATCGCGCGGCGCTCGAATTGCCGGGCTTGCGGGTCGACGCACTCGATATCGAAGATCAGGTTGCACGCTTCGACCTGCAGCTCACGCTGTCCGAAATCGGCGGCGGCGCAGACGGTATGGCCGGCGCGATCACCTATGCGACCGACCTGTTCGACGAGTCGACCATAGCCCTGTTCGCGCAGCGGTGGCTTCGGGTGCTCGGTGCGGTCGCGGCCGATCCGGCGGTATCGGTCGCGCAGATCGATGTGCTCGACGAAGCCGAACGTGCCGATCTGGTCACCCGCGCCGGTGGCGCCACGGTCGAACCGCGCACGCTTGCCGATCTGCTGGCCGCTGCCGCGGCCTTGGATCCTGCTCGGACCGCAGTGGTCTTCGAAGGCGAAGAGACGACGTATCGCGAGCTCGATGAGCGCTCGAATCGATTGGCGCGCTTGCTGATCGATCGAGGTGTCGGTCCCGAGGATCTTGTTGCGCTCGGCATCAAGCGGTCCACCGAGTCGGTGCTCGCGAGCTGGGCCGTTGCCAAGACCGGGGCGGCGTTCGTCCCGATCGATCCGAATTACCCTGCCGACCGCATCGAGCACATGGTTACCGATTCGGGGGCAAAGGTCGGTCTGACTGTCGCGTCCGCGCGCGGTGACCTCTCGGAGTCGGTCGAGTGGTTGCTGCTCGACGATCCAGCCTTGCTCGAACAGGCAAGTGCCACATCGGCAGAGCCCGTCACCGCAGTAGACCGGGTTCGTACGTTGCGTACCGATCATCCGGCCTTCGTCATCTACACCTCGGGCTCGACCGGTAAGCCGAAGGGCGTCGTCGTCACGCATTCCGGCCTGGCGAACTTCAGCGCCGAGCAGGTCGAGCGTTACTCGATCACGCCCGAATCACGAGCCTTGCACTTCGCATCGCCGAGTTTCGACGCGTCGATGCTCGAGTTGCTGCTGGCAGTCGGCGCAGGCGCGACCCTGGTTGTCGCACCGCCGACCATCTACGGTGGCGACGAACTAGCGGACCTGTTGCGGCGCACGCACGTAACCCACGCGTTCATCACACCCGCCGCCCTCGCATCGGTCGATCCGACCGGTATCGACGACCTCCGTGTTGTGGTCGCCGGCGGCGAGGCCTGCCCGCCTGAACTCGTATCACGCTGGGCAGCAACGGATGCCGCAGGAAAACGCGAGTTCTTCAACGGCTACGGTCCTACCGAGACCACCATCATGACCAACATCAGCGCACCGTTGCTGGTCGGCGAGACGGTCACCATCGGCGGACCGATCCGTGGCATGCGGTCACTCGTTCTCGACTCGCGGTTGCGTCCCGTTCCGGTGGGCGTCGCAGGTGAGCTCTATCTGTCGGGCGTCCAACTCGCTCGCGGCTATCACGCGCGCCCGGGCCTGAGTGCCGAGCGGTTCGTCGCGAATCCGTACGGCGATGCGACCGACGATGCCGGTGCCAGGATGTACCGCACCGGCGACGTCGTGCGGTGGACCTCGGACCGCACCGTCGAGTACGTCGGCCGCAGCGACTTCCAGGTCAAAGTCCGTGGTTTCCGCATCGAACTCGGCGAGATCGATGCGGCCCTCGCCGCCGACGAGACTGTCGACTTCGCGACGACGGTCGGTCACAAGAGTTCGACCGGCGCAGTGTCGCTGGTGTCCTATGTCGTTGCAACGCCTGGCAATTCGATCGATGTCGCAGCGTTGTCCGCCGCGGTGGGGGAGCGGCTGCCTTCCTACATGGTCCCTGCCTCGATCATGGTGTTGGACCGCATTCCGCTGACTCCCGTCGGCAAGCTCGACCGAGCCGCGCTTCCCGAGCCCGTGTTCGCGGCAGATGTCGCGTTTCGTGCGCCTCGCACACCGGTCGAGCAGACGATCGCCGACATCTTCGCCGAGGTGCTCGGCCTCGACCGTGTCGGCGTCGACGATTCGTTCTTCGCCCTCGGCGGTGACAGCATCGTGTCGATTCAGTTGGTCTCGCGAGCCAAGGCGCGGGGTGTCATCTTCAGCCCGCGGCACGTGTTCGAGCAGCGGACCGTCGCTGGTCTCGCGTCGGTCGCGGAGGTCGCCGATCCGTCGAGCGCTGCACCTGTCACGCTTGCCGAACTCCCGGGTGGCGGCGTCGGCACAATGCCGCTGCCTCCCGTCGTCCGGTTTATGGCCGAGCGCGGTGGCAGTTTCGACCGCTTCAACCAGACGCTGGTCCTGGAACTGCCGATAGGCATCGACCGCGCCAATGTCGTGGCAACTGTCGCGGCTGTGATCGACCGTCACGACATGTTGCGGTCGAAGCTGCACCGTGACGATGCAGGCGAATGGCAGCTCGAGGTCCTACCGGCCGGTGCCGTCGACGCAGATTCATTGGTGACTCGCACGGAATTCGATCCGTCGATCGATGCCGATGCGTTCACCGACCTCGCCACGGACGCCTTGGATTCCGCGCTCGGGAGTCTCGACCCCGCCAATGGCGTTGTCGTGCAGTTCGGTTGGCTCGATCCGTCGGCTCATGACGGCGCCGCACCACGATCGGGACGACTGATCGTTGCCGCGCACCACCTCGCCGTCGACGGCGTCTCCTGGCGAATCTTGGTGCCGGACTTCGTGACCGCGTGGGCACAACTGTCTTCGGGTCAGAGTCCTGAACTTGCCGAACCAGGAACGTCCATGCGCCGGTGGGCCCATGCGCTCGGCGAGCGTGCGGTCGACGAGGCCCGGGTTGCCGAATTGCCGATGTGGCGACACATCGTCGACGGACCCGATCCGCTGGTCGGTCCGCGTGCGCTCGATCCCGACATCGACCTTGCCTCGGTCGTTCGCAAGGTTCGGGTCGAGGTGTCGGCGCAGGTCACCAAGTCCTTGCTCACAACAGTTCCCGCGCTCTATCACGGTGGTGTCAACGACGCGCTGCTCGCAGCATTGGCACTGGCTGTCACGAAATGGCGCGCCCGTCGTGGGGTGCACGAAAACTCCGCACTGATCCGTCTCGAAGGACACGGTCGCGAGGAAGAGGTCGTTCCCGGCGCAGATCTGTCGCGCACGGTCGGCTGGTTCACCGCGATCTTCCCCGTCAGATTCGATATCGGCGGCGTGGACGTCGACGACGCGTTCGCGGGCGGTCCTGCCATGGGGTCGGCCATCAAGGCGGCCAAGGAAGCGTTGCTCTCGGTGCCGGACAAGGGCATCGGCTACGGATTGCTCCGCTACCTCAACAACGATGCGGCCGCCGAGCTACCGGTGCGCCTGCCCGGCCAGGTGAGTTTCAACTACCTCGGACAGATCTCGGCGTCCGACATTCCGGAGCAGTTGGCCGGATTCGGCTGGATCCCGGCAGCCGACCTCGGTGACCTCGTCGCGCAGCCCGATGCGGACATGCCTGCGATGGCGCCGCTCGACATCAACGCGATCGTCGTCGGTGGCACGTTATCGGCCAACTTCGGCTACCCGGAGACCTTGCTCGATCGTGCCGATGTCGACGAACTCGCACACCTGTGGGTCGAGGCGCTGGAAGCCGTTGCGCGCCATGCCGGTAGTGCCGAGGCGGGTGGCCGGACGCCGTCCGACCTCACCCTTGTCGACGTCACCCAGGGCGACATCGAGAAGTGGGAGCATCGTTATCCCGCACTGACCGACGCGTGGCCGCTGTCGCCGCTGCAGGCGGGCCTGATGTTCCATGCCCTTCTTGCGGTGACCTCGGTCGACGTCTACACGTCGCAGATCGTCCTGTCGCTGAGTGGTTCGGTCGACGGTCGTCGCCTGCGCTCGGCAGCCGAAGCGATGCTCGACCGCTACGCCAACCTGCGGACCGCCTTCGTCACCGACGTCGCAGGCAACGCGGTGCAGGTCGTCCTCGAAACGGTCGAGACACCGTGGACGGACTTCGATCTCGTTCGTCTCGACGACGCCGACAGGGCAGTCGAATTCGAACGGATACTTGCCGACGATCGGGCTGCACGTTTCGATCTCACACAACCGCCATTGATCAGGTTCACCCTGGTACGCGTCGAGTCCGACAAGTGGCAGCTGATCGTCACCAACCACCACATCCTGCTCGACGGCTGGTCGATGCCGTTGCTGATGAAGGACCTGCTCGTGCTGTACGCCGTCCGAGGCGACAGTTCGATGCTGCCGCCCGTCCGGGCCTACCGCACGTTCCTCGAATGGGTGTCGGTCCAGGACAAGGCGGCATCGGAGCAGGCGTGGCAACAGGCGCTTGCCGGCGTGTCCGAACCAACTCTGTTGGCGCCCATGGATTCCAGCAGGCAGATCACCGCGCTTGCCGGTGAGTACCTGTTCGAACTCGACGAGCAGCAGACTGCCAAGCTGTCGGGGTTCGCCGCTGAGCTCGGCGTCACCGCCAATACCGTCCTGCAGACGGCATGGGGAATTCTGTTGGCGCGCATCACCGGTCGCGACGACGTCGTGTTCGGTACGACGGTGTCGGGCCGACCCGCTGATCTCTCCGGCGTCGAGTCGATGGTCGGACTGTTCATCAACACGGTCCCGGTTCGAGTCCGCTTCGATGCAGCCGAGACGGCAAGCGCCGTGCTCACCAGGATTCAGGGTGAGCAGGCGGATCTGCTGGATCACCACTACGTCGGTCTCGCCGATATCCAGGCTGCTGCCGGCGTCGGCGGGTTGTTCGACACCCTGGTCGTCTTCGAGTCCTACCCCGTCGACGCGGCGGGCATCAGTGCGCAGGCCGCAGCGATCGATGGCATGTCGGTCGATGGCATCGACGCGAACGATGCGACGCATTACCCGCTGACCCTGATTGCGCAACTCGATACGAAGTTGCGTATTCGGGCCGGCTACCTGCGAGATCTGTTCGACGACAATGCCGTTCGTGCAATCGCGGATCGTCTTGTCCGCGTTATCGATTCGATCACCGCGACACCGGCTGCCGCAGTCGGCGATATCGAGCTACTCGACGCCGCCGAGCGCAAGCTGGTTGTCGAAGAGTGGAATTCGACTGCGTACGAGGTTGATTCGTCGGCGACGTTGGTGTCGATGTTCGAGGCTGCTGTTGTCGAGCATGCGTCGGCTGTGGCGTTGTCGTTCGAGGGTATGGATCTGACCTACGCGGAGTTCGCTGCGCGGGTCAACAAGCTTGCGCGGTATTTGATCTCGGTGGGTGTGGGTCCGGAGTCGTTCGTTGCCTTGGGCATGCGGCGATCGGTGGATCTGGTTGTCGGTATGTACGCGGTGACGGTTGCCGGTGGTGCGTATGTGCCGTTGGATCCGGATCATCCTGCGGAGCGCACGCAGTACATTCTCGAGACTGCGCGACCGGTCTGTGTGTTGACGACCTCGGGTGACGAGATCGACGTTGCCGGCGCGGTGCGGATAGCCGACCTGGATCTCGATGGTTTCTCGGCGGCGCCGGTTGCTGCTGGGGAGCGGTCGGCGGCGTTGGTGGCGTCGAATACGGCGTATGTGATCTTTACGTCGGGTTCGACGGGGCGGCCGAAGGGTGTTGCGGTTTCGCATGGCGCGATCGTGAACCGTCTGGTGTGGATGCAGTCGGCGTACGGGTTGGGTTCCGCGGATGTGGTGTTGCAGAAGACGCCTGCGACGTTCGATGTGTCGGTGTGGGAGTTCTTCTGGCCGTTGCAGGTGGGTGCGCGGTTGGTGGTTGCGCGTCCTGACGGTCATCGCGATCCGGCCTACCTGGACGACATCGTTCGAGCCGAAGGCGTCACGACGGCCCACTTCGTGCCGTCGATGATGTCGGTGTTCGTGTCCTACCTCGTCGACAACGACATCGAGCAGGGCAGTCCGCTGCGGCAGGTGTTCGCTTCGGGTGAGGCGTTGCCTGCGAAGACTGCTCATCGGTTGCGTGCGTTGACGGGTGCGCGGTTGCACAATCTGTACGGTCCGACCGAGGCTGCGGTGGATGTGACGTTCCACGAGGTTGTGGATGCGGACACGGTGGCGGTGCCTATTGGTGCGCCGGTGTTCAACACGGCTGTGTTGGTGTTGGATTCGCGGTTGCGTCCGGTGCCGGTGGGTGTTGCGGGTGAGTTGTATCTGGCGGGTGTGCAGTTGGCTCGTGGGTATGTGGGTCGGCCGGATCTGTCGGCGGATCGGTTTGTTGCCAATCCGTTCGGTGGTGCTGGTGAGCGGATGTATCGGACGGGTGACCTTGTCACGTGGCGTGGCGATGGTGAGTTGTCCTACATCGGTCGTACCGATTTCCAGGTGAAGTTGCGTGGTCTGCGCATCGAGCTCGGCGAAATCGAAGCTGCTTTGACGGCACAGGACCCCGTTCGGGACGCAGTCGTCGTCGTCCGTTCCGATCCTCGGACCGGCGATCAACTCGTCGGCTACATCGTTGCTGAATCCGGCACCGCACCCGACGTCGATGCTGTTCGCGACGAACTCGGCAACGGTCTTCCGTCCTACATGGTGCCGTCGGCGTTCGTCGTGCTCGACGAACTGCCGCTCAATGCCAGCGGCAAGCTCGATCGAAAAGCGTTGCCTGCTCCGGTATTCGAGGCGAAGGTCTTCCGCGCTCCGACGACCCCGATCGAGGAAATCGTCGCCAACACGTTCGCCGAGGTGCTCGGCACCCCGCGCGTCGGACTCGACGACGACTTCTTTGCCCTCGGCGGCAACTCGCTTGTGGCAACCCGCGTTGTCGCTCGACTGTCCGCCGCGCTCGACGCGCAGATCGGCGTTCGTGAGCTGTTCGAAGCACCGACCGTCGTGGCGCTCGCCGCCCGCGCCGAGTCGCACGCGGGCGCGGGCGCACGTGCCGCCCTGGTACCGCAGGAACGTCCGGAGCGAATCCCGCTATCGCTTGCGCAGCAACGGATGTGGTTCCTCAACCGTTTCGATGCCGCATCGGCAGTCAACAACATTCCGGTCGCGGTTCGACTGTCGGGACTGCTGGATCGACAGGCGCTGCAGATCGCGGTCGCCGATGTGCTTGCTCGCCACGAGTCGTTGCGGACGCTGTACCCGGAGGTCGACGGAACGCCTTATCAGGTCACCGTTCCGACGGCTCGGGTCATCCCGGATCTGTCCCCGATCGAGGCGTCGGAAGCCGAGCTGCCCAGCCGAATCGCAGAGTTGGTCCTCACCGGATTCGACGTATCGGCAGAGGTCCCCTTCCGTGCCAGGCTGTTCGAGATCAGTCCGACCGAACATGTGCTTGCCCTTGTCGTGCATCACATCTCGGCAGACGGCTTCTCCATGGGACCGCTCACCCGCGATGTCATGACCGCCTACTCCGCTCGTGTCGACGGCGGCGAGCCTGCCTGGACACCGCTGGCAGTGCAATACGCGGACTGCACGCTGTGGCAGCGCGACGTCCTCGGCTTCGAAGACGACCCGGAGTCGTTGATCGCCCGTCAGGTCGAGTACTGGACGCAGGCATTGCGCGGCGTCCCGGATCAACTCGATCTACCTGCCGATCGTGCCCGGCCCGCCGTGGCAACCGGTCGAGGTGAGACCTACACCTTCGACATTCCCGCCGAGACCCACCGGCACCTGGCCGAACTTGCGCGGGAACGCAACGCGACGTTGTTCATGGTGACGCACGCCGCGCTCGCGGTGTTGTTGGCGCGGCTGTCGGGTACCGGTGACATCGCCATCGGAACGCCGGTCGCGGGTCGTGGCGAACGTGCGCTCGACGATCTGATCGGCATGTTCGTCAACACACTGGTCTTGCGGTCGCAGATCGACTCCGCGGCACCGTTCACCGACGTGCTCACGTCCGTACGCGAAACCGATCTCGCGGCGTTCGGTCACGCGGACGTGCCGTTCGAACGACTTGTCGAGGTACTCAATCCGGCTCGTTCGCAGGCTCGGCACCCGTTGTTCCAGGTGCTGCTGTCGTTCCAGAACGCGGGCCAGCGGGCGCTCGAGCTGCCGGGTCTCAGTGTCAGTGGTATCGAACTGACCAGCAAGGTGTCGAACTTCGATCTGCAGGTGATTCTCACAGAGACGGTCGACGCCAACGGCGAGCCTGCCGGGATGATCACCGAAATCATCTATGCCCTGGACCTGTTCGACGAGTCGTCGGTTGCGGGCATCGCCGAGCGGTTCGTGCGGGTGCTCGACGGTGTGGTTTCCGATCCCGCAGTTCGAGTCGGCGACATCGCCGTGCTCGACCAGGTGGAGCACGGAGTCCTGTTGCGCGAGCGCAACGCGACAGCGCACGCAGTCGAGAACGTGCTTCTGCTCGACGGTTTCGACGCGCAGGTACGCGCGACACCGGATGCTCCTGCGGTTGTCTTCGAGGGCGAATCGGTGACCTACGCCGAATTCGACGCCCGTGTTTCCCAGCTCGCCCGTATCTTGATCGCGCAGGGTGTCGGCCCGGAGTCGTTGGTAGGACTGGCGATTCGGCGCTCGATCGACCTGGTCGCAGGTATGTACGCCATCGTGCGTGCAGGCGGAGCGTGGGTGCCGTTGGATCCGGATCATCCGGCGGAGCGCATCGCTCACATCCTCGATACCGCACAGCCGGTGTGTGTCCTGACGACCTCACGTGACGCGTTCGACGGCGCCGGATCGGTGCCGCTCATCGCAATCGATACCGTTGCCACCGAGGGTGTTTCGACCGAGCCCGTCACCGACGACGAGCGTGTCGGCACCGTGCGGGCGGACCATCCCGCATACGCCATCTTCACGTCGGGTTCGACCGGTCGGCCGAAGGGCGTCGCGGTCAGCCATGCCGCAATCGTGAACCAGCTCGAATGGATGCAGTCCGAGTACCAACTCGACGCAACGGACGCGTACCTGCAAAAGACCGCGACGACGTTCGACGTCTCGCTGTGGGGCTACTTCATGCCGCTGCGTGTCGGCGCGACGCTGGTTGTCGCGACGAACGACGGTCACCGCGATCCCGCCTATGTCGCAGATACGATTGCTGCGCAGCGTATTACGATCACCGACTTCGTTCCGTCGATGCTGTCCGTCTTCGCCGCACATGTGTCCGCGGAGTCGCTGACCACCCTTCGGCACGTGTTCGTCATCGGCGAGGCACTGCCGCCGGAGACGGTTGCGTCGTTTGCCCGCGTGAGCTCTGCCGGGCTGCACAACCTGTACGGCCCGACCGAGGCCGCCGTGTCGATCACCTACTGGCCCGCCGCGGGGGAGACCGGGCAATCGGTGCCCATCGGTGTTCCCGAGTGGAACTCGCAGGTCTTCGTACTCGACTCCCGACTGCATCCGGTGCCGGACGGAGTTCCCGGCGAGCTCTACCTCAGTGGTGCGCAGCTCGCCCGCGGCTACGTGTCGCGGCCGGATCTGACTGCCGACCGGTTCGTTGCCAACCCGTTCGCGGGCGTGAGTGGAACCGCTCGTATGTACCGCACCGGTGACCTCGTCACGTGGCGTGCGGACGGCGTGCTCGAATACATCGGTCGCACCGACTTCCAGGTGAAGTTCCGTGGCCAGCGCATCGAACTCGGCGAGATCGAGACGGCTCTGCTGACGTCGTCGCAGGTGAATCAGTCTGCAGCTGTTGTCATGTCGACCGCGACGGGTGATCAGCTCGTCGGCTACATCGTGCCGACACCAGGCTCCGCGCCAGAGCCTGGCCAGTTGACGGCCGAGCTGACCCAACTCCTGCCGTCGTACATGGTGCCGTCGGCGATCGTCGTCCTCGACGAGTTCCCGCTGAACACCTCCGGCAAGCTCGATCGAAAGGCGTTGCCGGAACCGGTCTTCGAAGCACGCTCGTTCCGCGCTCCGACCACGCCCGTCGAAGAAATCGTGGCAGCGGTGTTCGCCGACGTGCTCGGCATCGCACAGGTCGGTCGCGACGACGACTTCTTCGCTCTCGGCGGCAACTCGCTGATTGCGACGCAGGTTGTCGCACGACTCGGCGCCGCACTCGACGCCCGTGTCGCAGTGCGCACGCTGTTCGAGGCAACGACCGTCGCAGGGCTCGCCGCGCGGGTCGAATCACACGCGGGTGTCGGTGCCAGAGCCGAACTCGCGCCGCGGGTCCGGCCCGACCGAATCCCGCTGTCGCTTGCACAGCAACGGATGTGGTTCCTCAACCGGTTCGAGCCCGAGTCCGCAGTCAACAACATCCCGGTGGCGATCCGCCTGACCGGTGCTCTGGATGTGGTCGCGCTACAGGCAGCTGTCGCCGACGTCATCGATCGGCACGAGTCGCTGCGCACCGTCTACCCCGACTACGACGGCATGCCTGCCCAGGTTGTGCTGCCGGCCGTCCAGGTAGTACCCGACCTGACTCCGATCACAGTGGCGCAAGCCGACCTGCTCGGCGCAGTCACGTCGATCATCGGCACCGGATTCGACGTTGCCGCAGAGGTGCCGGTTCGCGCGCGGGTATTCCGCGTCGAGACAACGGCGTCCAACGGTTCGACGGTGCCCACCGCCGAGCACGTCCTTGTCGTTGTCGTGCACCACATCTCGGGCGACGCCTGGTCGATGGGACCACTGGCTCGCGACGTCATGGTTGCGTACGCCTCGCGTGTGTCCGGTGAAATGCCCACGTGGACACCGCTTCCGGTGCAGTACGCGGACTTCGCGCTGTGGCAGCGCGACGTGCTCGGTTCCGAGTCGGACCCGAGTTCCCTGATCTCGCAACAGGCGCAGTACTGGACCGACGGTCTGGCAGGCCTGCCCGATCAACTCGAACTGCCGTCCGATCGACCGCGACCTGTCGCCGCGAGCTACGTCGGTGCGACGCATACGTTCGAGATCGGCGAAGAGTTGCACACCCGGCTACGTCGAGTTGCGCGCGAACGCGGTGTGACGCCGTTTATGGTCGTCCACGGTGCGCTCGCAGTTGTTCTCGCCCGACTGTCGGGACAGGACGACATCGCGATCGGTACACCTGTTGCGGGCCGTGGCGAGCAAGCGCTCGACGATGTGATCGGCATGTTCGTCAACACACTCGTGCTGCGGACCGCCGTCGACGGCGGTCGCACCTTCGCGGAACTGCTTGCCGCCGTTCGCGAAACGGACATCGGCGCCTTCGGTCACGCCGACCTGCCCTTCGAGCGTCTCGTCGAGATACTCAATCCTGCCCGCTCCCAGGCGCGGCATCCGCTGTTCCAGGTCATGCTCACCTTCCAGAACACCGGCCAGACAGAGCTCGAGTTGCCTGGCCTGCGGGTCAGTGGCGTCGAATTCGACGCACAGGTCGCAAAGTTCGACCTAGCGGTCGAGGTCGTCGAGAAGTTCGACGACAACGGCGAACCGGTCGGCGCCACAACGAACTTCGTGTACGCCACGGATCTTTTCGACGCGTCGACAGTGGCAAGTTTCGCGGATCGGTTCGTGCGGCTCCTCGAAGGCGCGCTCGCTGACCAGAACACTGCGGTCGGCGAACTGGACATCCTCTCCGATACCGAGCGCAAGCTGGTTGTCGAAGAGTGGAATTCGACTGCGTACGAGGTTGATTCGTCGGCGACGTTGGTGTCGATGTTCGAGGCTGCTGTTGTCGAGCACGCGTCGGCTGTGGCGTTGTCGTTCGAGGGTGTGGATCTGACCTACGCGGAGTTCGCTGCGCGGGTCAATAGGCTTGCGCGGTATTTGATCTCGGTGGGTGTGGGTCCGGAGTCGTTCGTTGCGTTGGGTATGCGGCGGTCGGTGGATCTGGTTGTCGGTATGTACGCGGTGACGGTTGCCGGTGGTGCGTATGTGCCGTTGGATCCGGATCATCCTGCGGAGCGCACGCAGTACATTCTCGAGACTGCGCGACCGGTCTGTGTGTTGACGACCTCGGGTGACGAGATCGACGTTGCCGGCGCGGTGCGGATAGACGACCTGGATCTCGATGGTTTCTCGGCGGCGCCGGTTGGTGCTGGGGAGCGGTCGGCGGCGTTGGTGGCGTCGAATACGGCGTATGTGATCTTTACGTCGGGTTCGACGGGTCGGCCGAAGGGTGTTGCGGTTTCGCATGGCGCGATCGTGAACCGTTTGGTGTGGATGCAGTCTGCGTATGGGTTGGGTTCGGCGGATGTGGTGTTGCAGAAGACGCCTGCGACGTTCGATGTGTCGGTGTGGGAGTTCTTCTGGCCGTTGCAGGTTGGTGCGCGGTTGGTGGTTGCGCGTCCTGACGGTCACCGCGATCCCGCGTACCTGCGCGATGTGATCGTCGAACATTCGGTGACGACGGCACACTTCGTGCCCTCGATGCTTGCGGTATTCGTCGCAGCGCCAGGCGTCGACAACTGCACCTCGCTGCAGCAGGTGTTCGCGTCGGGTGAGGCGTTGCCTGCGAAGACTGCTCATCGGTTGCGTGCGTTGACCGGTGCTCGGTTGCACAATCTGTACGGTCCGACCGAGGCTGCGGTGGACGTGACGTTCCACGAGGTCTTGGACGCGGACACGGTGGCGGTGCCGATCGGTGCGCCGGTGTTCAACACGGCTGTGTTGGTGTTGGATTCGCGGTTGCGTCCGGTGCCGGTGGGTGTTGCGGGTGAGTTGTATCTGGCGGGTGTGCAGTTGGCTCGTGGGTATGTCGGTCGTCCGGATTTGTCGGCGGATCGGTTTGTTGCCAATCCGTTCGGTGGTCCGGGTGAGCGGATGTATCGGACGGGTGACCTTGTCACGTGGCGTGCCGATGGTGAGTTGGAATACATCGGTCGTACCGATTTCCAGGTGAAGTTGCGTGGTCTGCGCATCGAACTCGGCGAAATCGAAGCTGCTTTGACGGCACAGGAATCCGTCGCGCAGGCCGTCGTCGTGGTGCGCGGCGACGCGCACCTTGGCGACCAGTTGGTGGCCTACGTCGTCGGAGCTGCCACGAACACCTCCGCTGTGAATACGGAAGTCCTGCGGACCGAACTGACCACGGTCCTGCCCGCGTACATGGTGCCGTCGGCGTTCGTCGTACTCGACGACCTTCCGCTCAACGCCAGTGGCAAGCTCGATCGAAAGCTGTTGCCCGCGCCGACCTTCGCGGCGAAGGTGTTCCGTGCTCCGACAACCCCGATCGAGGAAATCGTCGCGAACACGTTCGCGGAGGTACTCGGAGCTGACCGAGTCGGTCTGGACGACGACTTCTTCGAACTCGGTGGCAACTCGCTCATCGCGACGCAGGTTGTGTCCCGCCTCAGCGCAGCGCTCGATACACCTGTCGGTGTTCGTGAAATGTTCGAAGCCTCCACCGTCGCAGGTCTCGTTGCTCGCATAGCGCAGCACACCGGCAGCGGTCGTCGCCGCCCTGCGCTGATTGCAGGCGCACGTCCCGAGCGCCTGCCGTTGTCGCCTGCGCAGCAACGGTATTGGTTCCTGAACCAGTTCGACACCGAGTCTGCCGTCGACAACATTCCTGTTGCCGTTCGAATGACCGGCGACCTCGACATCGCTGCACTCGAAGCTGCCGTGCGCGACCTGATCGAACGCCACGAATCGCTGCGGACGGTCTACCCCGACTCTCTCGACGGTCCTTACCAGCGGATCCTCCCCGCGGCCGAGGTAGTTCGTTCGCTGGTGCCGGAAGCTGTCACCGAAGCGCAGCTACCCACTCGGGTATTCGAGATCGCGTCGACGACGTTCGACGTGACCGCCGAGGTTCCGCTGCATGTTGCGCTGCTGGAGATCGAAGGCTCACCGACGCGCGACTACGTACTGACGATGGTCGTTCACCACGTCTGCGCCGACGGTGCATCGATGGGACCGCTGACCCGCGACATCATGGTTGCCTACGCCGCGCGGACCAACGGTGACGTACCGAACTGGGCGCCGCTGCCGGTGCAGTACGCCGACTACGCGCTGTGGCAGCGCGACGTGCTCGGTGTCGAAGGTGACCCGGATTCGCTTGCTGCCGAGCAGGTTGCGTACTGGGTCGACGCGTTGTCCGGTATGCCGGATCAGCTGGAGCTGCCGACAGACCGGCCGCGGCCTGCTGTGCAGTCGTTCCGCGGTGGAGCTCTTCGGTTCACCATCGACGCCGACGTCCACCAGCAGTTGCTCGCGCTTGCTCGCGGGAACAACGCATCGCTGTTTATGGTGATGCACTCGGCACTGTCCGTACTGCTGGCTCGTCTGTCGGGCACCGACGACATCGCGGTCGGTACGCCGATCGCGGGACGCGGCGAACAGGCGCTCGACGACCTGATCGGCATGTTCGTCAACACCTTGGTGTTCCGCACACGTGTGGAGGGCTCCCACACGTTCGCCGACCTGCTGGCCCGCGTTCGCGAACACGACCTCGAAGCATTCGCCAACGCCGACGTGCCGTTCGAGCGGCTCGTGGAGGTGCTCAACCCGGTCCGATCGACGGCCCGCAATCCGCTCTTCCAGGTCGGACTGTCGTTCCAGAACCTCGCAGACTCGGCGCTGCGCCTACCCGGCCTCGATGTCAGCGTCGTCGACTTCGACACCCAACTCGCCAAGACCGACGTGCAGTTCACCCTCGCCGACCAGCGAGCGGCAGACGGCACGCCCGGCGAGATCGCAGCCGAAATCACCTACGCTGTCGATCTTTTCGACGAGTCGACGGTTCAAAGTTTTGCCGATCGGTTCGTGCGCATCCTGACCGCGATCACGACCGACCCGACCTCGGTGATCGGTGACATCGATCTGCTCGACAGCACCGAGCGCGCTGCACTGCTCGATGCTCGCAACGCAACCGAGCACGACGTCGATCCGGCGACGTTGGTGTCGTTGTTCGACGCCCAGGTCGCGGCGACGCCCGACGCGACAGCGGTCGTCTTCGAGGGCGAGCGTCTTACCTACGCGCAGTTCGACTCTCGGGTCAACCGGCTCGCGCGATACCTGATCGACTCCGGTGTCACACCCGAGGACCGTGTTGCACTTGCGATGCGCCGATCGGTCGATCTGGTCGTCGGTATGTATGCCGTCGCGAAGGCGGGCGGCGCCTACGTACCGGTCGATCCCGACCAGCCTGCCGACCGCACCGACTACATCCTCGAGACTGCCGCACCGATCTGTGTACTCACCACGGCGCGTGACGAATTCACCACCGACCGAGTCGCAGCTATCGTCCGGATCGACGTCGTCGACCTGTCCGATCTCGATGACGCTCCTATTCGCGACAGTGAACGCCTCGGTGCTCTGCTGCCCGCCAATACCGCCTACGTGATCTTCACGTCGGGCTCCACCGGTCGCCCCAAGGGCGTCTCGGTGAGCCATGGCGCGATCGTCAACCAGTTGGTCTGGAAACGTGCGGAATTCGAGCTCGGCGCCGACGACGCGGTGCTGCTCAAAACGGCCGCGACGTTCGACCTATCGGTGTGGGAGTTCTGGTCCGCGTTGGTTTCCGGTTCGCGACTCGTTATCGCGAGCGCGGACGGTCATCGCGATCCGGCGTACCTCAACCAGCTGATGCGCGACGAAGCTGTGACGACACTGCATTCGGTGCCGTCGATGCTCGAAGCGTTGCTGGTGGAATCCGACGGACACCTGACGACGTCGTTGCGACGTGTGCTCGCCATCGGTGAAGCGTTGCCAGCCGCAACTGCCAAGCGCTACAAGGCAACAAATGCCGGCGATCTGTACAACCTGTACGGCCCGACCGAAGCCGCTGTGTCCGTCACATCGCACTTGGTGACCGAGGTAGTCGCCGCTGCCGTGCCGATCGGTGTTCCCGAATGGAACGTCCAGGTGTACGTGCTCGACGCCAGGTTGCATCCGGTTCCGGCGGGCGTTGCGGGTGAGCTCTATCTCGCGGGCGATCAGTTGGCGACCGGCTACCACGGCCGGGCCGATCTGACCGCCGACCGTTTCGTGTCGAATCCGTTCGGCCACAGCGGATCGCGGATGTACCGCACCGGCGACCTCGTGTCGTGGCGAGCCGACGGCACCCTCGAATACGTCGGCCGTACCGACTTCCAGGTGAAGGTCCGCGGCTTCCGCATCGAGCTCGGTGAGATCGAATCCGTTCTCGCCGCACAGGTCTCGGTTGCGCAGGCTGTCGTCGTCGCACACGAGGATGCACGCACGGGAACCCAGCTCGTCGGCTACGTCGTACCGGCTGGAAACACGGACGTCGACGCGGCAGCACTGCGCACGACCGTCGCCTCCGAGTTGCCCTCGTACATGGTGCCCGCTGCGATCATGGTGCTCGACTCACTGCCGCTCAACGCGAACGGCAAGTTGGATCGAAAGGCGTTGCCTGCTCCGGTCTTCGAGGCGAAGGCGTTCCGCGCAACGGCAACGCCGATCGAGGAAATCGTCGCCGGCATCTTCGCCGAACTGCTGGGTGCTGCTCGGGTCGGTTTGGACGACAACTTCTTCGAACTCGGTGGCAACTCGCTGCTGGCGACTCAGGTCGCCGCGCGGCTGGGCAACGCACTTGACACCCGGGTTTCGGTTCGGTCGCTTTTCGAGGCGCCGACCGTCGAAGCGCTGGCTGCACGGGTCGAGCAACATGCAGGTGTCGGCGGCCGCAAGGCGCTCACCGCACAGCCGCGGCCCGAGCGGGTCCCGCTGTCCCTTGCGCAGCAACGGATGTGGTTCCTCAACCGCTTCGATACGGAGTCGGGTGTCAACAACATCCCTGCCGTGATTCGTTTGACCGGTGCGCTGAATCTCGAAGCGTTGCAGGCAGCTGTCGGCGACGTTGTGGGTCGTCACGAGGTGCTGCACACGATCTACCCCGAGGTCGACGGCACCGGCTATCAGGTGAGTGTGCCTGTGGCCGGGGCTGTTCCGCAGCTCATTCCGGAACCCGTGACCGAGACGGCCATCGCCGAACGAGTCGCGGCAATCATCGCGACCGGTTTCGACACCACGGTCGAGGTTCCACTGCGCGCGGCGCTGCTGCAGATCTCGGAGCGCGACCACGTGCTCGTCGTCGTCGTCCATCACATCGCGTCCGACGGATTCTCGATGGGTCCGCTGACACGGGACGTCATGATTGCCTACTCGGCCCGCACAGCGGGAGATGCGCCGGGCTGGGCACCGCTAGAGGTGCAGTACGCGGACTTCGCACTGTGGCAGCGAGACGTGCTCGGCTCCGAGGACGATCCGGAATCGGTGATTGCCCAGCAGTTCGCCTACTGGCGTACGGCATTGGATGCGCTGCCGGCTCAGCTCGACCTGCCGAGCGACCGCCCACGTCCGGCGATCGCGTCGTACGACGGTGCTGCGCACACGTTCGAGGTCGACGCCACGCTCACCGCCTCGCTCAACGAGCTTGCGCGCACACAGAATTCGACCCTGTTCATGGTCGTCCACACCGGTCTCGCCGTGCTGCTTGCACGACTGTCCGGCACCTCCGACATCGCTATCGGCACACCTGTGGCCGGTCGCGGTGAAGCGGCACTCGACGATCTGATCGGCATGTTCGTCAATTCTCTCGTGCTGCGGACCGAGATCGAGGCGGGCGAATCGTTCGACACGCTGTTGCGGCGCGTTCGGGAGATCGACCTGTCGGCCTTCGGTCACGCGGACGTTCCGTTCGAGCGGTTGGTCGAGGCACTCAATCCCGAGCGGTCGCAGGCGCGCCACCCGCTGTTCCAGGTCATGCTCACCTTCCAGAACCTGGGGCCGACGACCTTCGAACTGCCGGACCTCGAGGTCGCCGCGGTCGACTTCGATGTTCGGACAGCGAAGTTCGACATTCAGGTGACCCTCGCCGAGAAACTCGACGCCGACGGCGCACCTGCAGGCATGGCAGTCGAGTTGGCCTACGCGACGGACTTGTTCGACGCGAACACAATCGCAGTGTTCGGTCGGCGGTTCGTCCGAATCCTCGAGACGATGGCTCGCGAACCGGGCCTCGCGGTCGGCGATGCGCCGATCATCGACGAGGTCGAGCGGGCACGCGTCGTCGAGCGGTGGAACGCAACCGATCACTTCGTCGACCCGACAGCGAACCTGGTCTCGCTGTTCGAAGCGCAGGTCGCCGCGACCCCGAAGGCGACTGCGCTCGTGTTCGAGGACGAGAAACTCACCTACGCAGAGTTCGCTGCACGCGTGAATCAGGTTGCCCGACTGCTGATCGCCGAGGGTGTCGGACCGGAAGCACTTGTTGCCGTTGCGATGCGCCGATCGATCGACATGATGGTCGGTATCTACGCGGTGCTGACCGCAGGCGGTGCGTACGTGCCCGTCGACCCGGATCATCCTGCGGATCGAATCGCGCACATCCTCGAGACCGCATCGGCTGTAAGGGTGCTCACAACCGCACGCGACGATATTGCGATTCCCGATGTCGCTTTTGCGGATGCTGTGCTGGAACTCGACACCGTCGATCTGAGCTCGCACTCGACCGATGCGGTCACCGACGCCGATCGTCGCGCACCGGTGCAGCCGAACAACACGGCCTACGTCATCTTCACCTCCGGCTCGACCGGTAGGCCGAAGGGTGTCGCCGTTTCGCACGGTTCGATCGTGAACCGACTGCTGTGGATGCAGGACACCTACGAGCTGAGCAAGGCCGACGTCGTCCTGCAGAAGACACCGGTCACGTTCGACGTGTCCGTGTGGGAGCTGTTCTGGCCGTTGCAGATCGGCGCCACCCTGGTTGTGGCCCGACCGGACGGACATCGTGATCCCGAATACCTGGTCGAGGTAATCGCGGCCAACGCGGTCACCACCGCGCACTTCGTGCCGTCGATGCTTGCCGTGTTCGTCGCGTACCCAGGTGCGTCGCACTCGATCACGCTGCGGCAGGTGTTCGCCTCGGGTGAAGCCCTGCCCGTGCAGACCGCCGCGCGAATGCGCGCGGCACTTCCGTCGACTCGACTGCACAACCTGTACGGCCCGACCGAAGCCGCCGTCGACGTCACCTATCACGAAGTGACGGAAGCCGATTCGAGCACCGTCCCGATCGGTGTGCCGGTGTGGAACACCAAGGTGCTCGTGCTGGATTCGCGGCTACGTCCGGTGCCGGTCGGCGTTGCAGGCGAGTTGTACCTTGCCGGAACGCAGTTGGCGCGCGGCTACGTCGCCCGTCCTGACCTGACCGCAGACCGCTTCGTCGCGAACCCACTGAGCGCTGCCGGTGAGCGGATGTACCGCACCGGCGACCTCGTGTGGTGGAACCGCAGAGGCGAGCTCGAGTACGTCGGGCGCACCGACTTCCAGGTGAAGTTGCGCGGTCTCCGTATCGAGCTCGGCGAAATCGAGGCAGCGTTGCTTGCCGACGACCGCATCGCGCAGTCGGTCGTGTTGGTGCGCAACGATTCTGCCGCGGGTGAAGTGCTCGTCGGCTACGTCGTTCCTGCTCCGGGAGCAGCGGTCGACATCGACGCGCTGACAACGTCGCTCGGTGCGAGGTTGCCGGAATACATGGTGCCGTCGGCGATCCTGGTGCTCGACGAATTCCCGTTGAACATCAGCGGCAAGCTCGACCGGAAAGCGTTGCCCGCGCCGGTGTTCGAAAGCGATCAGCAGTTCCGTGCCGCCGACAACGCGACCGAAGAGGTCATTGCCGCAGTGTTCGCCGAGGTTCTCGGTGTGGCGCAGGTCGGCGTCGACGACTCGTTCTTCGCACTCGGTGGCGACTCGATTCTGTCGATCCAGCTGGTATCGCGTGCGCGTGCTCGTGGGGTTGTGTTCTCCCCGCGAGACGTGTTCGAGCACAAGACCGTTGCCGGGCTTGCCGAGGTTGCTGTCGCAGGCGGTGCCGAGACGGCTGCCGTTCTCGCCGAGCTGCCAGGTGGCGGTATCGGTCGCTCGCCGTTGCTGCCGTTCGGTCACCTGATGGTCGAACGTGGCGGTGGTTACTCACGTTTCGCGCAGACGATGCTGCTCGACCTGCCCGAGGACATCGATCGCGCGGGCATCGAAGCGACGATCAGCGCGGTTGTGGATCGTCACGACGTGCTGCGTTCGCGTTTGATCGACGACGAGCAGGGGAGAGGTCTCGAGATCCTGCCGGCGGGCAGCGTCGACGTCGGGAGCTTGCTTACCCGCGTCGAATTGTCCGGCGCAACAGACGATCCTGCGGTCGTCGCCGAAGCGTCTGCTGCTCTCGATTCGGCACTTGGACGACTCGATCCCGACAACGGTGTGATGTTGCAGTTCGTCTGGCTCGTCACGCCAGAGGCCGGTTCGCGTTTGCTGATCGTTGCCCACCACGTCGTCGTCGACGGTGTGTCGTGGCGGATCCTGGTGCCGGACTTCGTCACTGTGTGGAGTCAGCTCGCCGCGGGTGCAACCGCGGAACTGACCGCACCGGTGACCTCGGTGCGGCGCTGGGCACATGCGCTTGCCGACGAAGCGCGTTCGGCCGCACGGATCGACGAACTGCCCGTATGGCATTCGATCCTCGACGGTCCCGATCCCACGCTGGGTGAGCGCGCGTTCGACCCCGCGGTCGACGTGCTGGCGACCGTTGAACGGCTCGAGATCTCGGTGCCCGCCGACGTGACCGCCAAGCTGCTGACCTCGGTCCCCGAGCGTTTCCACGGCGGCGTGAACGACGGGCTGCTCACTGCCCTCGCACTTGCAGTCGCGAAATGGCGTCGCGAGCGTGGCGTGTTCGAATCGTCGACGCTGCTGCAGTTGGAAGGCCACGGCCGCGAAGAAGAACTTGTGCCCGGCGCAGATCTGTCGCGCACGGTCGGCTGGTTCACCAGTGTCTTCCCCGTCCGCCTCGACGTTGCCGGAATCGATCTCGACGGCGCGCTCGCAGGCGGCCCCGCCGCCGGTGCTGCCATCAAGGCAGTCAAGGAGCAGTTGCTCGCCGTGCCTGACAAGGGCATGGGCTACGGCATGCTGCGGTACCTGAATGCCGACACTGCACAGCAGCTTTCGGCCGAAACCGGGCAGTTCAGCTTCAACTATCTCGGCCGTATGTCCACCGGCGAGGTGCCTGAAGGTCTCGGCGCCCTCGGCTGGCTGCCTGCCGCCGACCTGGCCGACATCGAAGCACCCGGTGATGCGGACCAACCCGCGAACAAGACGGTCGACATCAATGCGATCGTCGCCGATGGTGCGGCGGGTGCGACGCTCAACGCGTCCTTCGCCTTCCCGACAGGCGCCGTGTCTCGTGAAGCCGTGCAGGAGCTGGCGGACCTGTGGATCACGGCGCTGACCGCGCTCGCGACTCACGTCGACGATCCGGCAGCAGGCGGACTCACTCCGTCCGACGTGCCACTCGTGCACGTCGGACAGCACGACATCGATGCCTGGGAATCGCGTTACCACGCGGTCTCGGACATCTGGTCGCTGTCGCCGCTGCAGAACGGCCTGCTGTTCCACGCCATGCTTGCCGACGCATCGCTCGACATCTACACGATGCAGGTTGTGCTGAGCCTCGAAGGTGATGTCGACTCGGCACGCCTGGGGTCGGCCGCACAGGGCGTGCTGGATCGCTACGACAACCTGCGCACCGTCTTCGTGCAGGGCGACGATGGCAATTCGGTCCAGATCGTTCTCGATCACGTCGACGTGGCGTGGCGTGAAACCGACGTCCGCGGTGGTCGCCATGCCGAGGTGCAGGACCGCCTTGCCCGGATGCTGGCCGACGACCAGGCCAAGCACTTCGACCTCTCGACTGCACCGCTGGTGCGGTTCACGCTGGTCCGTACGGGTGGCACGTCGTACAAGTTGGTGCTGACCAACCACCACGTACTGCTCGACGGTTGGTCCCTACCGCTGCTGATGAAGGACCTGCTGGTGCTCTATGCAACTCGGGGCGACGCCTCGGTGTTGCCGCGGGTCCGGCCGTACCGCAGCTTCCTCGCCTGGCTCGGCGATCAGGATGCCGATGCGTCGCGCGAACAGTGGCGAAAGGCGTTGGCAGGCTTCGAGGAGCCGACACTCCTTGCTGCTGCCGACCCGGGCCAAGAGATCTCCACGCGCTCCGCCGAGGTCGTCGCCGATCTCAGCGAAGAGACGACCGCGACATTGACCGCACTCGGCGCGCGGTTGGGCGTCACGATGAACACGCTGATTCAAGCGGCGTGGGGAATTCTGCTCGGCCGCATGACCGCTCGCGACGACGTCGTGTTCGGTGCGACCGTGTCCGGCAGGCCTGCCGACCTTGCGGGCGTCGAATCGATGGTCGGGCTGTTCATCAACACACTGCCGATCCGCGTGCAGTTGATCGAGGAAGAGACGACCGAGCAGTTCCTGTCGCGGCTGCAGGGAGAGCAGGCAGATCTGCTCGCCCATCATTACCTCGGCCTCAACGACATTCAGCGCATCGCCGGTGTCGGGGCACTGTTCGACACCTTGACGGTGTTCGAGTCCTACCCGGTCGACGAGGCCGGTCTGGCGCAACAGGCACAGTCGATCGACGACATGTCGGTGACCGGTGTCAGCTCCAACGACAACACCCACTACCCACTCACTCTCGGCATCACCTCCGGCGCGACGGTCCACATGTGGCTCGAGTACTTCGAGGATCTGTTCACCTCCGACGCTGCTGACACACTGATGCAGCGACTGGTAAGGATTCTCGAATCCTTCGCCACCGCACCCGCTTTGCCGGTCGGTGACATCACAATTCTCGACCCGGACGAGTTCGACCGACTCACCGATGTGCACGCCGACGACGTAATGGTGCGCGACCTCGTGCCGGACGCACTCGCGCGAGGCGCACAGGTGAATCCGAACGGTGTCGCCATCCGCTACGAGGGGCGCTCGATCACCTATCGCGAACTCGACGAGTACTCGTCGAGGTTGGCTCGAGTGCTGATCGATCGTGGCGTCGGTCCGGAAGAGCTTGTTGCTCTTGCCTTCCCACGGTCCTACGAGATGGTCGCTGCGGTGTGGGCGGTCACCAAGGCCGGCGGCGCACACGTACCTGTCGACCCTAGTTACCCGCAGGATCGTGTGCTGCACATGATCACCGACTCGGGCGCGGTGACCGGCCTGACCGGAAGCGGTTTCGTCGACAGACTGCCGAGTGCTCTCGACTGGCTGGTTCTCGACGATCCTGCGACGACGGCACTGTGTGACGCGCAATCCGCTGATCCAGTCTCGGATCTGGATCGGTTGCGCCCCTTGCGGAGCAACCATCCCGCCTACGTCATCTACACCTCGGGATCGACGGGTCTGCCCAAGGGCGTCACCGTCACCCACGCCGGTCTCGGTGGAGTGGTGGAGTTCGCGACCGAGTTGTACGGCCTCACCTCCGAGTCGAGGTTCCTGCACATCTGCTCGCCGAGCTTCGACCCGTCGGTGCTCGAATGGCTTGCGACGTTCTACATCGGCGCGACGCTGGTGATCGTGCCCGCGTCCATCATCGGTGGGCCGGACCTCGCCGAACTGCTGCGAACCGAACGTGTCACCAACGCGATCATCACTCCAGCTGTCCTCGGCACGGTCGACCCGGCGGGGTTGTCCGACTTCGAGGTCGTCTCCGTCGGTGGTGACGTCACCACGCCGGAACTGCTCGCAAGGTGGCAGCCGGGGCGTAAGTACTTCAACGGCTACGGACCCACCGAGACGACGATCATCTCCTCGTTCGCGCAGCTCGAAGTCGGCCGTCCGGTCACCATCGGTACTCCGGTGCACGGCATGTCCGCGCTTGTTCTCGACGGCAGGCTCAATCCCGTGCCGCCGGGTGTCGCAGGTGAGCTGTACCTCGCGGGTGGAGCGTTGGCTCGTGGCTACCACAACCGTCCGGACCTGACCGCCGACCGGTTCATCCCGAACCCGTACGGCGAACCAGGCGCTCGTATGTACCGCACCGGCGATGTCGTGCGGTGGGCGCCGAACGTGGCTGTCGATGCCACTGCGGAGCGTCCGTTCGAGCTCGAATACGTCGGCCGCAGCGACTTCCAGGTGAAGGTCCGCGGTTACCGCATCGAACTCGGTGAGATCGACGCAGTGCTCGCGGCGGATCCGAACGTGGACTTCGCGATCACCATCGGTCGCGAAACCGCAGCCGGTGCAACGATTCTCGTCGCCTACGTACTGCCGGTGCCAGGACATTCGATCGACACCGACGCACTCACCGAGTTCGCCGCACAGGCGCTGCCGTCGCATATGGTGCCGTCGGCGATCGTCGTCCTCGACGAGATTCCGCTGACCCCGGTCGGCAAGCTGGATCGCAAGGCGCTGCCGGAACCTGTACTGGCACCGCGTGATTTCCGGGCGCCCGTATCGGACGTCGAGGCGATCATCGCCGAGGTGTTCGCCAATGTGCTCGGTGTCGATCAGATCGGTGTCGACGACTCGTTCTTCGCACTCGGTGGCGACTCGATTCTGTCGATCCAGCTTGTGTCGCGTGCGAAGGCCCGTGGCGTGGTGTTCTCGCCGCGCGACGTGTTCGAGCAGCGCACGGTTGCCGGTCTCGCGGAGGTGGCAAAGCGCCACGACGCGAACGATGCGCCCACACAGTTGGTCGAACTCGAAGGCGGCGGTGTCGGCGACATCCCGCTGACGCCGATCATGGCGTCGATCCTTGGTGGCTCCGGCTCGTTCGACAGGTTCTCCCAGTCGATGGCGCTCGGATTGCCGCGTGACATCGACCGCGCAACCCTGGTGAAAACTATTGCGGCCGTGTTCGATCACCACGACGTGCTCCGGTCGCAGCTGACGCTCGAAAACGACGGCTGGACGTTCGAGGCCCTCGAACGTGGGTCGGTCGACGTCGACGGACTGATCCATCGGGTCAGCTTCCCGGCAGATATCGACGAGGCCGTGCTGACCGAACTTGCGACGACCGAACTCGACGCTGCGATGCGTCGTCTCGATCCGGTCGCCGGCTCGATGATGCGGTTCGTGTGGTTGGACTTCGGGTCCGAGCGCAGCGGCATTCTGGTCATCGCCGCGCATCACTTCGTCGTCGACGGTGTGTCGTGGCGCATCCTGATCCCGGACTTCGCCGTGGCATGGTCGCAGCTGAATGCCGGCCAGAATGTTGTGCTGCCGGTCAACGGCACCTCGATGCGCCGCTGGGCGCATGCGCTGCACGACGAGGCACAAACGCCGAAACGTGTTGCCGAGCTCGCCTTCTGGCGCTCGGTCGGTGGCGTCGACGATCCGCTGTTCGGCGATCGTGCCTTCGATCCGACGGTGGACACGTTCTCGACCGTCGAGCGGGTGCAGGTGCAGCTGTCGACGGCGGCGACCCAGTCGCTGCTCACCGAACTGCCGACGCTGTACCGCGGTGGCGTCAACGACGGACTTCTCACCGCACTCGCGATGGCCGTCGAGAAGTGGCGCGCAACGCGTGGCGTCGCAACGGGTTCCGCGCTGATCAAGCTCGAAGCGCACGGTCGTGAAGAAGGCGTCGTGCCCGGTGCTGATCTGTCGCGGACAGTCGGCTGGTTCACCAGCGCCTACCCGGTTCGCCTCGATCTCGCCGGTATCGACATCACCGATGCCTTCGCAGGCGGAGTTGCCGCTGGAACCGCCGTCAAGGCAGTCAAGGAGCAGTTGCTTTCGGTGCCGGACAAGGGCATCGGCTACGGCCTGCTGCGGTACCTGAACGAGTCGACCTCGCATCAGCTGAAGGAGCTTGCAGGCGGGCAGATCAGCTTCAACTACCTCGGTCGCGTGTCCGCAGGCGAAGTGCCTGCCGAACTGCGCGATATCGGGTGGGCCCCATCGGGTGATCTCGGTGAGCTGTCGGTCGACATGGATGCCGACATGCCTGCGAACGGCGTCATCGACATCAACGCCATCGTCAGCGACGGGCCGGACGGTCCGCGGTTGGGTGCGGGCTTCGCGTTCCCCGCTGGACTGATCTCGCGCGCGGACGTGCACGAGTTCGCAGATCTGTGGACCGCTGCGCTGGAGGCGCTTTCGACGCACGCCGGTCGGACCGAGGCCGGTGGACTGACTCCGTCGGATCTGCCTTTGGTCGACGTTGCGCAGACCGATATCGAGGTCTGGGAGCAGCAGTACCCGTCTCTCGGCGACGTGTGGCCGCTCTCGCCGTTGCAGTCGGGTCTGTTGTTCCACGCGATGATGACGGCGTCGACAGTCGACGTCTACACGATGCAGGCGGTGCTGGACCTCAACGGGACGGTTGACAACGTTCGATTGCGTACTGCCGCACAGGCAATCGTCGATCGCTACCCGAACCTGCGTAGCGCGTTCGTCACCGACGCAAGTGGCGAATCGATGCAGGTCGTCCTCGATAAGGTCGAATTGCCTTGGCGCGAGCTGGATCTGACGAAGCTGTCGGACGAGGATCGGATGCCTGAGCTGCGCCGTTTGCTGGCACAGGACCAGGCAACGCATTTTGACATGGCAGCTGCACCGCTGATGCGGTTCACGTTGGTCAAGACCGAGGCGCAGACGTACCACCTTGCGATCACAAGCCACCACATCGTGCTCGACGGTTGGTCGATGCCGCTGCTGATGCGTGATCTGCTGATGTTGTATGCGCTGCAGGGTGATCCGTCGGCGTTGCCGCGGGTTGCGCCGTACCGCAACTTCCTCGCCTGGCTCGAGGCGCGCAACAAGGACGATTCGCTGCAGGCGTGGGCGCAGGCGCTCGCCGGTGTCTCGGAGCCGACGCTGCTCGCCGCGCCGGCTCGTGGCGCGGAGACCTATGCCGAGATCGGCAAGGTCATCACCGAACTGTCGGAAGAGAAGACGGCGAAACTTGCTGCGCTCGGCGCATCGGTCGGCGTCACCGTCAACACGTTGGTGCAGACGGCATGGGCGATCCTGCTCGGCCGGATGACCGGTCGTGAAGACATCGTTTTCGGTGCGACGGTGTCGGGTCGACCGGCCGAACTGACGGGCGTCGAATCGATGGTCGGGTTGTTCATCAACACGATCCCGATCCGCGTACAACTCGACGAGAACGTCTCGATCAGCGATCTGCTGCAGCGGGTTCAGGGTGAGCAGGCGGATCTGCTCGATCACCACTACATCGGGCTACCGGATATTCAGCGGGCAGCCGGAGTCGGCGTCCTGTTCGACACGTTGATGGTGTTCGAGTCGTACCCGATCGACAAAGATGCTCTGACACAGGCAAGTTCGATCGACGGCATGACGGTCACCGGAGTCGGCGTCAGCGATGCGACGCACTATCCGTTGACGTTGCTGGTCACCGCTGACACGACGATCGAGCTGACCCTGAAGTATCAGGGGAGCAGGTTCACGCGAGCTGATGGCGATGCGCTTTCTGCTCGCCTCGTGCTCGTGCTCGACGAACTCGTTGCGGATCCGAGCGGGTTGGTCGGCGACGTCGAGATCATCGGCGAAGCAGAACGCAACGCGATCCTCGGCGACACGGGTTCGGCTGCTCAGCAGGCACCCGATGTCAGCGCGCAGTTGTCGTCGCAGACGCTGCCGCATCTGCTTGCCGAGATCGTGGAAGAGGATCCGGAAGCACCTGCACTCGCGGTGGACGGTCGCGAGATCTCGTACCAGGAGCTGGACGAGGATTCGTCGAAGTTGGCTCGTGTCTTGATCGAGCGTGGTTTCGGACCGGAAACGGTTGCAGCGGTTGCATTGCCGAGGTCGGTTGATTCGGTGACAGCGCTGTGGGCTATCGCGAAGACGGGTGCGGCATTCTTGCAGATCGATCCGCAACGTCCGGCGGACGCACTCGCAACCGTTCTCGGTGCGTCCGGCGCTCTCGTCGGACTGACGGACAGTTCGCTTCGGTCGGGTCTGCCGGATTCGGTCGAGTGGTTCGTCATCGACGATGCGGCGGTGGCTGAGCAGGTTGCCGCTGCCGCCGGGCATCCGGTCTCCTACGCGGACCGCTTGCGGCCATTGCTTGCGGTCCACCCCGCGGCAGTGGTCGACGGAACCGATGCTGCTGGAACGGTTGTCAGCCATGGTGAACTGGCATCGCTCGCATCACGGGCACGTGAAAAGTACGAGGTGACCTACGAGTCGCGAACGTTGCTGGTCGGTCCGCCTGCCGGACCCGGTGCATTGGTCGAGTTCCTGCTCGCGTCCACATCCGGAGCAGTTGCCGTGATCGGTGACCCGAACGATGCCGACGGTCTTGCCGACCTGCTTGCCGACGAATGGGTGACGCACGCCTTCTTGCCTCCGGTCGCCCTCGCGTCCGCCGATCCGGATGGATTGGAGGACTTGACCGTCGTCGTCCTGACCGAGGGCGATGCCGATCAGGAACACGTCGACCGCTGGTCGGAAGGTCGGACCGTGTGGACCGACGTAACGGAAGGTTTCGGCGAGTCTCTGCAGTAGGTTTGGATTTCTACGCACAGATAGGTGGCTGGGATGAAGCGTTCGGCTCAGGGCTTTGCGGTTGCTGCTATTGCTGCCGCATGCCTTTCCGGGTGTTCCGACGTCGAAGTAGCACTCAACGACGGCGGTGACACCACCTGCAACGAATGGGCGACGCAGGACCAGAACAAGCAGCGCCAGACGATCACCAAGTTCCTGAAGGAATACACCGGCAGCGACAACGAGCCGGCCGGTACGCAGGTCGACGCCTCGATGGTTGCCGTCACGCTGCTCTGTCAGGTGCAGTCCGACAAGGAAACCCAGATCAAAAACGTCAACCTCACCGGGATTCTGCCGAAGTAGGTTGTCGGGGAGTCCCAGATCGCCGCTGTGTTCACGGGGTTGCGTTCACTGGAGCTGTTCGGCTTCGATACTTCCTCAGCAACGGGGCGGCCGCTATCGTTCTAGGTGGCTGACCCAGTACGGGTCGGTGATGTCGGGGGACATCGGTTGAGGGGGGATCTGATGGGCATACCGATTCGGTTCGTTGCTGCTGCTGGAATTTCAATCACCGTGGCAATCAGTGCAGTTGCGTTGAGCAGCGCAGCGCCTGCGTCACCACCAGACGTCGACCCGTGGGTGCAAGGTCAGATCGATTCTCTGACAGAGAACGTGCCTGCATTTATAGACTCGATCAACAGATCCGGTGTCGACCGAGGTGGTATCGACGACAATGCGCTGGTAATCAAAGGTCATCTGATTTGCGATGCGATCTACTCGCATCGCGGTGATCTCAGCAGCGCGATGCTTCCCAACACTCGACCGGACGACTTCCGCACGATGGAGGTGGTTGCTGGTGCCTCCATCAAGTACCTGTGCCCACCTGCGGCCGCGTATGCCAGTCCGCATTTGGTCGACGCAGCACCGTAGCGCCTTTGGGTGACGATCGCGCCGGTGTACTTGGTTGCTCGCGATCCTCCTTCTTTCGGCGCGACCCACGGGTCGGTTGGGGCGGCACTCAAAACCTGTCGGTGGTCGAATGTATGTACTGCTTATCTGCTTAAGTGGACCTATGCTGGTCAGGTGGATTTCGTAGAC